>JAQCBM010000298.1 GCA_027729865.1 Actinomycetota bacterium | reverse complement strand
CCTACACGTGCAGATGGCCGACGAGGCCTACTCCCTCGGGGGGGAAACCGCCGCCGAGACCTACCTGGATATTCCGAAGATCATCGCCGCGGCGAAGCAGGCGGGCGCCGACGCCATCCACCCCGGCTACGGCTTCTTGTCCGAGAACGCGGACTTCGCCCAGGCCGTGATCGACGCAGGGATCACGTGGATCGGTCCACCCCCGCAAGCCATCAAGGATTTGGGCGACAAGGTCTCCGCCCGTCACATCGCCCAGCGTGCTGGTGCCCCCCAGGTTCCCGGTACGCCCGATCCGGTGAAGGGCGCCGACGAGGTTGTCGCCTTCGCCAAAGAACACGGGCTGCCCGTTGCCATCAAAGCCGCATTCGGTGGCGGCGGTCGAGGTCTGAAAGTTGCACGCACGCTCGAAGAGATCCCCGAGCTCTACGACTCTGCGGTGCGCGAAGCCATTGCCGCGTTCGGTCGTGGCGAATGCTTCGTGGAGCGCTACCTCGACAAGCCGCGCCACGTCGAGACCCAGGTGCTCGCCGATCAGCACGGCAACGTGCTGGTTGTCTCCACCCGCGACTGCTCGCTGCAGCGCCGCCACCAAAAGCTCGTCGAGGAAGCACCCGCGCCCTTCCTCACCGACAAACAGCGCGAGGATCTCTACGCCGCGAGCAAGGCGATCGTCAAGGAAGCCGGTTACTACGGCGCCGGCACCTGCGAGTTCCTGATTGGTGTGGACGGCACCATCTCCTTCCTCGAGGTCAACACTCGACTGCAGGTTGAGCATCCGGTGAGCGAGGAAGTGACCGGCATCGACCTGGTGCGCGAGCAGTTCCGCATCGCGCGCGGGGAAACCATCGATCCCACAGACCCCGAAGTGAAGGGTCACTCCATCGAGTTCCGCATCAATGGCGAGGACCCCGGCCGCGGCTTCCTGCCTGCCCCCGGTTCGCTCACCACGTGGGAGCTTCCGAGCGGTCCAGGTGTACGCGTGGACGCAGGTTTTCGCTCCGGCGATGTGATCGGCGGCAACTTCGATTCGCTGCTCGCCAAACTCATCATCACCGGCAAGGACCGCACGCAGGCACTCCAGCGGGCAAGGAGAGCACTTGCCGAATTCGAAGTCGCGGGCATCGCCACCGCTTTGACCTTCCACCGCGTGGTGGTGAACGAGGACGATTTCGCGCCCACCGATGGCAGCGCCTTCCGCGTTCACACCCGCTGGATCGAAACCGAATTCGATAACCAAATTCCCGCGTACGACGCCACCGTCGCCGCAGACGCCGAGAATCAAGAACGCCAGTCCGTGGTGGTCGAAGTCCAAGGCAAGCGCATCGAGGTCACCCTTCCCGCCGGTCTCGGCGCACCTGCCCCCACTAACGGCAACAAGAAGTCGGCCACCCGCAAGCGCGGTGGGCAGAAGGCCGCCGTCTCCGGCGACACCGTCGCAGCGCCCATGCAGGGCACCATCGTCAAGGTCGAGGTGACCGAAGGTCAGGCCGTTAACGAAGGCGATCTGATCGTGGTGCTGGAAGCCATGAAGATGGAACAGCCGCTGACCGCACACAAGGCCGGCACCGTCACCGGGCTGTCCGCCGAGATCGGCGCGACTGTCAGCGCCGGTTCGGCGATCTGCGAACTAAAGGACTGAAGCAGCCGAGTGAGACAACCTCTACGACGTCAATAACGAACGAAGCCAATTCACGTAGTCATCCGGCGCCCCCGCCGCGAAGGCCGCATCGGCGATGTCGAACACCTGCTCGGCACGAGGCAATCCACCCTCGTAGGCATCGAGCGCATACAGCCACGCGAGTACCTGCCCGTCCATGGTGTCCACCCGCACGCGCACCTTGCGCCAGTACCCGATCTCCACGTCCTCCCACATATCCAGACGCTTCTCATCGAGTTCGGTCACGTCGTAGACCGCCACGAACACCTCGGACCCGGCGTCCTCGACCACTGTGGGCAGCGCTCCGCCGAACCCAAGTTCCTCCCCCGCGAAGGTCATTCGCCACCCGCGCAACCACCCGGTGCCGTGCATGGGTGAGGCCGGGGCGCGCTCGGCCATCCGGTGGGGGTCCAGGTTCACCCCGTACGCGGCATAGAAGGCCATGGCTTCCAGGGTAGGGACCGAAAGCCGCGCTGAGAAGGCCCGCGACAGAATGTGCACGTGTCGAGCAGCCCCGCGGTCGTGATCATCGGCGACGGACCAGGCGGCTACGAGGGGGCGCTGGTGGCCCGCCAACTAGGCGCCGACGTCACGCTGGTCAGCTCCGGGGAGGTCGGTGGCTCGGCCGTTCTCACCGACTGCGTTCCCAGCAAGACCCTCATCGCCACTGCCGAGGCCATCGACGAGGCGGCGGCTTCCGGTTATCTAGGCGTACGCATCAACGGTCACCCAGCGGACAAGGCCGATTTCAGTGTGGATCTGGCAACGGTCAACACCCGGGTTATGGAACTCGCCCGCGCGCAAAGCAACGGCATCCGTGCATCACTCGAAGACGCCGGCGTGAAGGTCTTGAAGGGCCGCGGGCAACTCACGAACGACGACGCCGTCACGGTCACCACAAACACCGACGCCACCACGATCCCCGCCGATTTCATTCTCATCGCCACCGGCGCGCGGCCCCGCGTTCTCCCCGAAGCGATGCCCGACGGGGAACGCATCCTCACCTGGGAACAGGTCTACAACCTCACCGAACTCCCCGAGCACCTGATCGTGGTCGGCTCGGGCGTGACGGGAGCGGAATTCGCGAGCGCCTTCCACGCGCTCGGCAGCGAAGTGACCCTCGTCTCTTCACGCGATCAGGTTCTGCCCGGTGAGGACCACGACGCCGCACGCGTGCTCGAGGAAGTCTTCGAACGCCGCGGACTGCACGTCAAAGCGAAGACACGAGCAATCAAAACAGAGCGACACGACTCGACAGTCACCGTCATCCTCAACGACGGCACCACCATCACCGGCAGCCACGTCTTGATGGCGGTCGGCTCTTTGCCGAACACCGAGAACCTCGGCCTCGCCGAAGCCGGGGTCACCACCGACGATCACGGCTTCATCACCGTGGACCGGGTCTCACGGACCAGTGCCCGGCACATCTACGCGGCCGGCGATTGCACCGGCGTGAACATGCTCGCTTCGGTTGCCGCAATGCAAGGTCGTATCGCGATGTATCACGCGCTCGGCGATGCCGTGAGTCCTCTCGATGCAACAGCTATCTCCAGCACCATCTTCACCGAACCGGAGATCGCCACGGTCGGCCTGCAAGAACGCGACCTCGAAGAGGGTGAATTCCGCGGCGAGCACATCATGTTGCCGCTGCGTACCAACGCCCGCGCCAAGATGCACGGCCACCGCG
>JAQCBM010000297.1 GCA_027729865.1 Actinomycetota bacterium | reverse complement strand
CACCGGTAGCGGCAGACCCACCACCCTCGGACGCGCTGAGCGTGAAGCGCTCGTTCACATAGTGCGCGACCTTGGTCCGACTATCCGTGAGCGTGCGGTTGAAGTTGATCGTCAGGCAGTCTTTCCCTTCGCTAACTTTGAGGATTTTCGCAGAACGGGACTCCTTGCGGTGTGCGTGCCGAAGGAATACGGGGGCTTGGGAGCGAGCTTCGCTGACTACGCACGGGTCTCCGCTGAGATTGGTCGCTACTGCGGCTCAACGGCTCTCACCTTCAACATGCACAACGCCACCATGTTGTGGGCGGGTGAGGTGAGCGATCTCCTCGACATGACTCCAGAAGAACGCGAGACCCACGAGCGCCGTCGCGCGGAGATGTTCCGTGGTGTTGTAGAGAATGGAGAAATCCATTCTCAGCCGTTCAGCGAAGGACTCAATCCTGGAGCACTTGCTGGCATCGCTACGAAGGCCGAACCTGTCGAGGGTGGTTACAAAGTCACGGGGCGAAAGATTTTCGCATCGCTCTCGGGTGCCGCCAACCGTTACAACGTCACATGCCAAGTACCGGGTGAGGACTTTCTGCGCCTCCTCTCGGTTCGTTCGGACTCCGAGGGTGTCGAGATCGTTGATGACTGGGATCCACTGGGCATGAGAGGAACCGTCTCGCGCACTCTGCTGCTGAAGGACGTGTTTGTTCCCTACGACGACGAGATCATGCCGGGTGGCATGTACGACCAGGCAGCGAATCGCTACCCCTACCTGTTCATGTCGCTTGCACCGAGCTACTTGGGTCTGACTCGAGGAATCTTGGACTTCACACAGTCCTACCTTCGAGGCGAACTTGAGGGAGCTGCGAAAGGCACTGCTCGTCGCGACAATCCCGTGAAGCAAATGGGCTGGGCCGAGATGCAAATCAAGTACGAGCAAAGCAAGGCAATGCTCCTCTCGGTTCTAGACGATGCTTACCTGGATCCGGATGAGGACACCATGGTGGCTGCGTGGGCTGCAGTGAACACGGTTATGGAAAATGCGAATGAGGTTGCACGTATAGGCGTACGTGTGTGCGGTGGCCAGTCGATGCTCAAGCATCTGGCTTTGGAGCGCATGTATCGCGATTCACGCCTCGGGTCGCTGATGTTGCCGTGGAGCGGCGAAGTGACCATTGAACGAATCGGCAAGGCCCACTTGTATGACTGATCGGTCATCGGAAGCATCGGCACACATCGATACCTTCACTGCTGATCGCCTACCCCCATCGGATCAATGGCCATTATTCCTGTGGGACTTACCCGAACTTCAATATCCGTCAAGGCTCAATGCAAGCGTTGAGTTGTTGGATCGCACGATTGACCGGTGTGGATCTGACCGACCGGCGATACTCGCTGACGACGGCACGTGGACTTACGGACGATTGCTGAACGATGTCCAGGCCACTGCTTCGCTCTTCAGAGACGTTGGAGTGCAGCCTGGCAATCGCGTACTCCTACGTGGCCCGAACAACGGCAGGCTGGTGGTCGCCTGGCTAGCGGCCTTGCGTGTGGGGGCTGTCGTGGTGACCACCATTCCACTGCTGCGAACGGGTGAACTCGACGCGTTGGTCGAAATCTGTGAACCCCAGTTCGCGGTCGTCGATCACCGGTATCTGGACGAATGGACTTCAACGCGATTCAACGGCACCACCATCAGTTACGGAGATGGTTCCGCAGATTCAATGGAAGTCAGAGGCGCATCTGCATCGGGATCGTCCGACGCCGTTGATACAGCGTCAACTGACACCGCGCTCTTGGCCTTCACGTCGGGAACCACAGGCCGCCCAAAAGCCACGATGCACGCCCATCGAGACATACTGGCTATCGCGGACACGTTCAGTGCCCAGATCGTCAAGCCAACGATGGATGACGTCTTCAGCGGTAGTCCGCCACTAGCCTTCACCTTCGGCCTGGGCGGGCTTGTCGTCTTCCCTCTCCGGGTCGGTGCCAGCACTGTCTTGCTGGAGTCGGGGTCACCGCCTCATTTGTTGGACGCGATCGATCACCACACGATCACTTGCTTGTTCACGGCGCCCACCGCGTATCGCGCGATGCTCTCCGGGATGAAGGACCACGACACCAGTTCTCTGCGCCGATGCGTCTCAGCGGGGGAGACGCTGCCCGAAGCTACGTGGCAGGCGTGGTTCGACGCAACCGGTGTGAAGTTGATCGACGGCATCGGCGCTACGGAGATGCTGCACATCTTCATCTCGGCGAGTGACGACGACATTCGGCCGGGTCGCACCGGGCGCGCTGTGCCCGGATACCGGGCGGAGGTGGTCGACGACGACATGCAGCCTTTGCCGCCTCATGCGCCTGGTCGACTGGCCGTTCAGGGACCAACCGGTTGTCGGTATTTGGCCGATGATCGGCAGACGGTCTACGTGCGCGATGGCTGGAATCTGACCGGTGACATCTATGAGAAGGACGATGACGGCTACTTCCGTTATATCGCACGCGCAGACGACATGATCGTTTCGAGCGGATACAACATCGCGGCACCGGAAGTCGAAAATGCGCTCTTGACCCACCCTGCTGTGGCAGAGACAGCCGTCGTGGGAACCCCGGATCCGGACCGCGGCATGCTTGTCACGGCGTACGTAGTGCTCAACCCGGAATTTTCACCGTCGGACGATCTTCGAGGTGAGTTGCAAGATCACGTCAAGGCGACCATTGCGCCCTACAAGTACCCGCGCATACTCGAGTTCGCCGATGCCCTACCCAAAACGGCTACGGGGAAGCTCCAACGCTTCCGACTGAAAACGTGACAAAGCGTTAGTTGTCTGAGGAGATTCGGATGAATTTTCGGAGATTCGGGCAAGTCGCTTGACTGCGTATATCTGATACACGACAGTTCGCATGTTCGGTTTCGTGAGGAGGAACCGGCTGCACCGAGAAAAACTGGAGGAAAAATGTCCCAACGGGAGAATCTTCCCAAGTCTGATCAGGCTCTTCAGCCTGGTGATCCGGAAACGAAATCGACCTCTTTGCGTAAGGGCACGCTAGGCCTCATCGGCATCGTCTTCTTCGTTGTCGCGGCTGCTGCGCCCCTGGCGGGTATGACGGGAGCATTCCCGGTCGCCATGGGCATCGGTGTCGGTGCCGGTGCCGCCGGCATGTACGTCGCAGTCGGCATTCTCTTGCTGCTGTTCAGTGTCGGTTACGCGACCATGTCTCAGTACGTCACCAACACCGGTGCGTTCTTTGCCTACGTGGGTCGTGGCTTGGGCATCAATTGGGGCGTGGCTTCGGCATTCGCCTCAGTGGTGGCCTACATCGCGGTCATGTGGGGCGTTCTGGGCTTCCTCGCCGGACAGATGACCTTCCAGA
>JAQCBM010000296.1 GCA_027729865.1 Actinomycetota bacterium | reverse complement strand
GGTGCCTTCTGCGTCTGGGCTTGCTCGACGAGGGCTGCGATGCGAGCCAGGTGGGTGTCTGCGCCCACGCGGGTCGCGCGGATGACTAGCCGACCGTTGGTGTTGATGCCGGCGCCCACAACCTCGTCGCCGGGTCCTACTTCGACCGGAACCGGTTCACCGGTCAGAAGCGACATGTCCACGGCGGAGCATCCGTCGATCACTTCGCCATCGGTTGCGACCTTCTCCCCTGGTCGCACCACGAATTCATCACCCACTTCGAGTTGCTCGACAGGAATCCGTTGCTCCTGTCCGTCGCGCAGGACCGTGACGTCCTTGGCACCCATGGACATCAGCGCGGTGAGCGCCTGACTGCTGCGCTGCTTGGCACGAGCCTCGAAGTAGCGACCAAGCAGGATGAAGGTGGTGACGGCCGCAGCAACCTCGAGGTAGATCTCACTTGTTCCACCGCCTTGTGTGGGTAGAAGGTGGAACGTCATTCGCATACCCGGCTCGCCAGCACCACCCAAGAACAGGGCATACAGCGACCAGATGAATGCCGCACCTACACCCATGGATACGAGCGTGTCCATGGTGGCGGCACCGTGCTTGAGGTTGATCCACGCGGCGCGATGGAAGGGCAACGCACCCCAGACCACAACCGGAGCAGCCAGTGTGAGGCTCAGCCACTGCCAGTAGTCGAACTGCAGCGGCGGGATCATCGCCAAGAGCACTACAGGAATCGTCAGGATCGCGCTGATCGTGACGCGGTTGCGCAGTTCTGTGACCTCGGAGTCTTCGGTCTGTTCGCCAGGTTCCTCAGCTTGCTTCACTGGTTCGGCGGCGGTGTAACCGGTCGCTTCGACAGTCGCGATCGCCTCAGCAACCGTCATGCCTTCCGGAAGCGCCACGCGCGCACGTTCCGTTGCGTAATTGACGGTGGCCACAACGCCCGGCAGTTTGTTGAGTTTCTTCTCCACACGCGCAGCGCACGAGGCACACGTCATTCCACCGATGTCGAGATCGACTTCAGTTGCGTGCTGCGTGGGAGTGCTCATGGGTGACTGGGGCTATCTATTGGACGACTTCGTAGCCGGCTTCGTCGACTGCCGCGTTAACCTGATCCATGTCAAGCGGGTCGGTACTCGTGACGCTGACCGTGGAATCGCCGCCCTCAACAAGGTCAATTGCCACGTCCGTGACACCCATGATGGTGAGAAGTTCCTCGGTAACCGCATTGACGCAGTGGCCGCAGGTCATGCCGCGAACGGTGTAGGTGGTAGTTGCCATGGTTGTTTCTCCCTTGCTGATGTCAACTCTTTACGAGGCGAGCAACCGCCTCGGAAGCTTCCTTGATCTTGTGGTCGGCGACGTCGCCGCCTTCGACCATGGCATGGGCAACGCAGTGGCCGAGGTGGTCTTCAAGCAGCAGTAGCGCCACCGACTGCAGAGCCTTGGTAGTCGCCGAGACCTGGGTGATGACGTCGATGCAGTAGGTGTCGTCCTCGACCATGCGCTGCAGGCCGCGCACCTGCCCTTCGATCCGCTTGAGCCGCTTGACGATGGCGTCCTTGTCCGCGGTGTAGCCCGGCATCGCGCCTCCCTGATTTAGTCTTATACCCCCTGGGGGTATATAACGAGGGTACCGTCCTCAGGAACAGACGAGGTCAGGCGGGGGTAGCTGGCCGGCGAGCAGGTAGCTATCCACGGCATCGTCAATACAGTTCGAGCCTTCGCGGTACGCGGTGTGGTTGAAAGCGTCCCAGGTGACCAGGTGGCCATTAGCTAGTTCAGCGGCGAGGTCGATCCCCCACTGGTGCGGCGTGGCGGTGTCCCCCGCGGTCGACACCACCAGAATCGGCGCGGATCCGTCGGCCGTGATGCTGGTGACTGCCTCTTGGGCTGGCGCTGGCCAGTCGGCGCACACCAGCATCCCCCAGGCCAGGGCCGGCCCGAATGTTGGCGCATCGATGCTCCACTCCTGCGCCAACCGCTGCGCATCCTGCGCAGTTCCGTCATACGGCAGATCCGCGCAACTCACCGCATAGAACGCATCGGTGGAGTTGTCGAGATATCGCCCGTCCTGTCCGCGGTTGACGCGTTCATCGACAAGCGCGAGCAGCGCGGTGCCGTCGTCGTTATTCACTGCAGTACTCAGAGCTTGCTGGAGCCGCGGATAGTCGGTTTCAGGGAAATAGAGGAAGGACAAGATCGCGTAGCTGCCGAGTGACTCGGTGAGTTCCCGATTGCCTTGCGTTGGCAACGGATTCTGGTCGAGCGAGTTGAGGAAAGAGCGCAGTTGGGCCACGACTTCCTCGGCGGTTCCAAGGAAGGGGCAATCGTCCAACTCTGCGCAGTAGTTTGCGAAGTTGGCTACTCCTTGTTCGAACGCAACCGCCTGGCCGTAGGTGATCTCCTCTTGGCTCAGATCAACAGGCAGCGCGCCGTCAAGAACCATGCGACCTACCCGTTGGGGGAACAACTCCGCATACGTTGCGCCGATCGACGTTCCATAGGACTTGCCCAAGTAGTTCAACACCGGTTGATCGAGGACCGCACGAATGATGTCCATATCGCGCGCGGTGCTCACGGTGTCCATATGCCGCCAGATGTCCCCGGCGTTCTCGTCGCAGGCTTGCGCGATGGATTTCGAATCATCGATGAGTTGTTGCTGCTCTTGCGGTGTGTCCGGTGTGCCATCCGCAGCGAAAATCTCATCGATCTCACTATCGGTCAGACACTTCACCGGTTCGCTACCACCCACACCGCGCGGATCCACACCGACGATGTCGAAGGAATCACGGATGGCCGGCGTAACGATGAAGTCCGCAGCTTTTGCGTAATCGAACGCACTGCCACCGGGGCCACCCGGGTTCACGAAGAGCGCGCCGATGGATTCCTCGCGCGCCGGAACCATGGTCATGGACAGTTCGATAGTTCCTGCGCCGGGATCTTGGTAGTCGAGCGGGACCTCCACCCGCGCGCACTCGGCGTTGCCGCAGTTGCGCCAGTTGAGCTCCTGGTCGTAGAAGGACGCGAGGGGATCATCAGGTGCGGTGGTTGTCTCGATCGGCTCGGGAGTTGCCGGCGGGGTGGGCACGGGAGTACTCGAGCAGCCCGCGAGCGCGAGGGTGGCAATAGCGGCGCCCGCCAGCAGTGAGATGTGACGGGCGCGCATACCGGACACGGTAAGACGTAACCTCTTCTCGTGGCTCGATCGGGTAAGGACGGCTCTCAGGCCGGTACTGGGGCAAGCGCCGAGTTGGCCGCTGCCGTGGAAGCCGGCGTTCGAAGGGGCCTGGACTTAGTCGATGCGTTCATGGGCACACCCGCCGGCCGCCGCGAATTGGCCCGCGAGTCCAAGCGCACCGAAGTTGAGGCCCGCAAGGC
>JAQCBM010000295.1 GCA_027729865.1 Actinomycetota bacterium | reverse complement strand
CCCGCGGCTTTATCTCCCCTGGCGGATCTGATTGCGGCGACCGCGGCGAACATGGCCACCGACGATCCAACGCGGACGGTAGGTCGTACGGCAGCTCACCAAGCAGTCAAGGAAGCCGAGCGCACGGCTCAGTTGGCGTTGATCGGCGGAATCGTCTCCCACATGGAGATGATCAACCAGGCGCGCGTCGACGAGGAGTCCGCGCGCGATGAAGAAAACCGGCCCGGCGCCACATAACAGCGGACTTCAGGCACCTATGTGAGTAGGTAGGTGCCGCGGGCGCTGGGGTCTCGGGCCTCCCGCGCCCGCGGCACTTCCTAGTTCACAACGAAATCAACGATCCCGCACCTTGAGTGATGACGGTTAGTCGATGGTGGCGAGGGCCTGCGTGTAATCGGCGGCGTCGCGGGGCTCCCCGGGACCGTTGACCACCGACCAGCGGATCACCCCGTCACGATCCAGAACGTAGGTGGCTCGGGTGGCGAACCCGGTCTGCTCCCAGAAGGCACCGTAGGCACGCGACACCTCGCCGTGCGGCCAGAAGTCACTGAGCAGGGTGTGATTCAAACCTTCGGCTTCCGCGAAGGCCTTCAACGCGGGCGTCGGGTCGCACGAGATGCTCAACACGATGGCATCGCCGGCGTCGAAGTCAGCGCGTCGGTCGCGGATCTCGCACAACTCACCAGTGCAGATGCCGGTGAAGGCGAAGGGATAGAACATCACCACCACCTTGGAACCGCGCAGATCAGACAAAGTGACGTCCTCGCCGAACTGATTCTTTAGCGTGAAGTCGGGTGCGAGCGTTCCCACCTCGAGAGCAGTGCCGGATGTCATGAATATCCCTTCGAGTTCAGTTGCTGCCAGGGTGCACGCAAAGATGCGCGCGAGGAAAAACGAGAGGTGCGACGCTAGCGTTTGGAACGAGGCGCCACAAGCCGGGTGCCCTGCCAGTTCGACCCGGCACTGATGGTGCTGGTTTGCTGCAAGCCGGCGGTAGGCGCCGCATCGGCGATGTCCTCGGACTCGATGTGACCATCGCGACCAGGCTTGGGAGTCATGAGCCAAATGACGCCGTGGTCCGCGAGCGGGCCGATGGCATCCACAAGGCCGTCCACGAGATCACCGTCGTCATCACGCCACCACATGACGACCACATCAATGACATCGTCGAAGTCCTCATCGACCATTTCGCCGCCAACGATCGCTTCGATTCCCGCGCGCAGCGCGGGTTCGGCGTCCTCGTCCCAATTCAATTCCTGAACAGTCAGACCAGGTTCGAGATGTAGGGCGGAGGCCATTCGACGGGCCTCGTCCGGATCGATCGATCCGGCTTCCACGCTCACGTGGTTCCTCCTGCAGCTCCACGGCAGCACGTGGTGCGCCACCTCGAACGGGGATAGTCCACCGAAAGTCAGGGGCCTTGGCAAGCAGTTCGGGATAAGTCGTGGCCGAGTGTCGTCACGGAGTGGTCAGATTCGCCCTCGACGACGGGTCCCGTGCAGCCCGTTCTACGTGAATGCGCGAGGATAGGAATACGACCTGCACAGCCGACCGGCGGCGACCCCGTCGAGGCCCAATAGATGCAGCACCGCTGCAGCGAAAGAGGGTGCGAACACGCATGGCCCCTGACAAGGAGCTCGGACTGCCCACCACCGCCCCCCTAGCCGGGGGCTTGCCCACCCAGTACGTGGACGTCGATCCCGATGAGACCCAGGAGTGGATCGATTCGCTGGACGCTCTCGTCGAGGCTTCGGGTAACTACCGAGCCCGCTACATGATGCTGTCTCTGCTTCGCCGCGCAGCCGAGCGCAACGTCGGAGTTCCGAGCCTTCGTAGCACCGACTACATCAACTCGATCTCCCCCGAACGCGAGCCGTGGTTCCCCGGCGACGAAGCCGTCGAACGCGAGATCCGCCGGATGATCCGCTGGAACGCAGCGATCATGGTGCACCGGGCGCAGCGGCCCGGCATTTCCGTGGGTGGCCACATTTCCACCTACGCCAGTTCCGCCACCTTGTACGAGGTCGGCTTCAACCACTTCTTCAAGGGCCCAGAGCATCCGCACGGCGCTGATCAGATCTTCTTCCAAGGTCACGCCTCGCCCGGCATGTATGCGCGCGCGTTCATCGAGGGACGTATCACCGAATCACAGATGGACGGGTTCCGCCAGGAACTTTCCCACCCGGGCGGCGGATTGCCGTCCTACCCGCATCCGCGCTTGATGCCGTGGTTCTGGCAATTCCCCACGGTGTCGATGGGCCTTGGTCCGCTCAACGCGATTTACCAAGCACGCTTCAACAAGTACCTCGAGCATCGAGGCCTTGCCGATACCTCCCAGCAGAAGGTCTACGCCTTCCTCGGCGACGGTGAGACTGACGAAGTCGATGCCGTGGGCGCTTTGACGCTAGCGGCCCGGGAGGAGCTTGACAACCTCGTCTTCGTGGTCAACGCCAACCTGCAAAGGCTCGACGGACCGGTCCGCGGGAACGGCAAGATAATTCAGGAACTCGAATCCCTGTTCCGGGGTGCTGGCTGGAACGTCATCAAGGTTGTCTGGGGACGCCAATGGGACAAGTTGCTAGCAGCGGATCGTGATGGCGCCTTGGTCAATTTGATGAACAACACCCACGACGGCGACTTCCAGACCTACAAGGCCGAAAACGGTGCCTTCATCCGCGAGCACTTCTTCGGTCGAGATCCCCGCACAGCCAAGCTCGTCGAAAACTGGAGCGACGACGAGATCTGGTCACTGCAGCGCGGCGGACATGACTACCGCAAGATGTACGCGGCCTACGAGGCCGCCACCAAGGTCAAGGGGCAACCCACGGTGATTTTGGCCAAGACCATCAAGGGTTGGACGCTCGGCTCACATTTCGAGGCGCGAAACTCCACGCACCAAATGAAGAAGCTGACGCTCGAAGACCTCAAGGAATTCCGCGACCGGTTGCACATTCCAATCGCGGACTCCCAGCTCGACGAGTACCTGCCTCCCTACTACAACCCCGGTCCGGACAACGAGGCAATCCAGTACATGCTCGAGCGCAGGCGCGCCCTCGGCGGATTCCTACCCAGTCGCAGACGAAGCGCGCCAGCGCTCCCGCAGCCGCCCGACTCCACATACGAGGTTGTCAAGCGGGGATCCGGCAAGCAACCGGTCGCGACCACCATGGCGTTCGTCCGCCTTCTCAAGGACCTCATCAAGGTCGAGGGCATCGGCGCCCGCATCGTGCCGATCATCCCGGACGAGGCCCGCACCTTCGGCATGGATTCGCTTTTCCCCACGTTGAAGATCTACTCACCACACGGGCAGCAGTACACGTCAGTCGACCGCGAACTGATGCTTTCCTACAAGGAATCCGAGACCGGGCA
>JAQCBM010000294.1 GCA_027729865.1 Actinomycetota bacterium | reverse complement strand
AAGAGGATGCCTTCGGCGACGAAGTGGACCACGAAAGGCCACCTCACGAGATTCTTCATGCGAGTCGACTTCTACTCGCCGATCCAACTCTGTCCGAGGAAGACTTCTACGACTTGGGCTCATTTCTCGCCCGAGCCGACAGCGAAGCCCTAAAGCACTCGCGCAGCCTCGACGTCAGTCCCCATCGAAAGTCGCCATCCGGGCAGCTCATTGCTCACAAGCTCGAGGACTTTGGCCGTTTCGTCGAGAACTTGGTCCCGCTCAGCAACCGATACGGAGCCTCCCACCCGTGGATCACCGACGAACTCGACGCTTTGGTGAGGGCATGCGTGGGCATGCTCGTTCGCGAGCCGGACTCGGCCGGAGCCGCAGGAATTGCGTTGAACCTCGTGTCCAAAGGTCTCGACTGCGCAAATCTCGATCGGGTTCTTCTCCGAGGCCTGATGCTCAGAACCATCGCGATGACATTCGACGATCCCGAGAGCCGCCCGACCGAGGATTCCATTCGCTGGCTCGAAGAAGCTCGCCGGCTGATGCCTCAGCTCGATCTGGTCGATGAACAGCGCGAGTTCGCCCAGATGATCCTCGAGAGCGCTGGCACTCTTCTATCGATCGTGTATCTGCAGTCCTACCTTCATGAAGGGGAGCAGGTCGAGATGATGGTTCATCAGATCAACGCCCGCATGAGCACTTTTGTCAACCGCCTCGGGGCCAACCGTGAAGCAATCGGAGGCGTTGCGTCGGTGATCACCAAATGGTGCGGTGATGTCGACCGCCTCTTCGCCCGATTGGTGATACTCACCGATGACGCCGACGTGAAGGCCGACCTGATCAAGACGCGAAACAGAGCCCGGGAAATCCAAATCCAAATGAACAGATACGCGAGGTGATGATGAAAAACGATCGACTCGAGCGAATCGAGAACCTGCTCCAGAGGCTCGATGCCGCCATCGTGGTGCGCGATCCGGGAAGCGCCCGGGCCGCCGAAGCGTTCGATGGACTCCGAAAGCTCATGATCCAGTCCGGTACGTCGAGGCGAGCGCATGTCTCGCACCTCTTATCGCTGGCCGACAGCATCGAGCGGAATGCCTCGATGGATCTGATTCGAGACCGTGTTGGTGACTTCCTCCTGGAACTCGGGATCAACCGGACCAGCGATGTCTCCCAACCGGATTTCTTCGAAATCGTAGAAGGTGATGGAGAGGCCCTGGAGTGCATCACCCCCGCCGTGATCGAACGCTTCGAGGACGGTCGAACCAACTTGGTGCGACACGGCAAGGCCAAACGGGTTCCCGCAACCAGTCCAACGCTCGAAGCAACTTCCGGTAACGATCAGGCTGAATTCCCTGAGATTGGTCCAGACAGTTGCGATACGGAACCCTCCCTATTGGATCCGCCCACAAGTGGATCCTCACCCCGCTCCGTTTCCGTACCTGTCATGGTCGCCATTTCGGTCGCCGGAACGGCGATCGGTGTACTCGTCGGCATCGTCATCTGACCTATTTGAAAGGAACCGAAATGGCTGCAGTAGGAATCGATTTCGGGACGACCAACTCGGTGGTGTCCCAATACACAGGCTCTGGCACCCAAGTAGTACCCATCGATCACGCCCCCACCGAATGGGCGCCATACGGCTTCGACAACGTCTTCCCATCGGTCATGGCATCCGATGAGCACGCCCGGCTGTGTTTCGGTTGGGAGGCGAAGAAGCAACCCAATGGCCGTTTCGACGCCGTGAAGCGAATGTTCGCCACGCAACTCGATGTTGCCGTCGACGACCGAGGAACTGGTTTGGCCGTCGAGGAAGTGGCGACCATGCTTTTCGCCGAGCTGAAGCGCCGTTCAGCCGACAAGGCAGTTCCCTTCGACCAGGCGGTCATCACTGTGCCCGCGAACTCGAAGGGCCGCGCCCGCCACCGAACCAAGCTGTGTGCCGGAATGGCCGGCATCGAGGTGCTCGCCCTGATCAACGAACCGACAGCGGCTGCGATGGCCTACGCCCAGAGGCACCCTCAGGCCCGTCAATTGCTCGTCTTCGACTGGGGTGGCGGAACTCTCGACGTCACGGTCCTGCAGTCGATCGACGGAGTGTTCATGGAGCGCGCCTCCAGTGGACTGCCCCGTAACGGTGGCCTCGACTTCGATTCTCGGCTCGAGAAGTTGGTTCGTGAGAGCGTGCCAGGACTCGAGACTCTGACTACTGAGGAGCGAAATCTGTTCCGACTCGAAATCGAGCTCGCGAAGGTCCGACTTTCCAGCAGCGAGGCCACGAGCATCGAGATCCCCGGAGGTCGTGAGTTGAGAGTCACCCGCACTCGCTTCGAAGACGAGGTGCGAGGTCTGATCGACGAGTCGCGTCTCCCTCTCGAGCGCTGCCTCCACGACCTCGGCATCGGGCCGGGTTCGATCGACGCTCTCGTGATGGTGGGTGGAACGTGTCGAATCCCGGCAGTTCGAAACTTCGTGCAAGGACTAGTTCGCGTTGACGCCGACCCAGACATCAACCCGATGACAGCAATCAGTGAGGGGGCAGCCATCGCCGCCGCCATCATGACAGGAGACCTCACGAGCAGCGACTTCTTCGTCGCTCTCGAGCACTCCCTCGGGACGTTCACCTACGACCCGAATACAGACTCGAGCAACTTCTCGACTCTCATTCAACGGGGACATGTCCTCCCCGCTCGCGCCACCGAATCGTTCGCTCCCGTTTTCCCCGACCAGGATTCGGTCAAGGTGAGGGTGGTCGAGGGAGATCCGGATAGTCAGATCCCCGACTTCACCATCCTGAAGGAGTGGGATGTGCCCTTGCCGGAGCCGTCTCCTGCAAATGTGCGACGGGCCTTTGACCTTACGTACGAGTACGACATCGACGGCATTTTGCAGGTTGTGGCCAAAGACGAGGCAAGTGGAGAGGTGCTCCTCCAAGACGACGTCTCATACGGCGTGGCCACCGACAAGAGGCAACTGAAGCAGATGTCGGATCGCGCGAAGTCGGCGGTCTCGGCGGGAACGATCGAGGACTCCTCGCGGGTCAGTTTGGACGACCCAGAGGCGCAGAAGCTAATCAACCAAGCCAAAGTGAAGGTGATCCCGTTTCTGGATTCACACGAAGCTGAACCGATCCAGAAACTTGTCGAGGCCTTGGAAAGCGGTGAAGGGGACGTGGCTGCGGCAAAGGAGCAGTTGCGGCGGGCTTTGGCGCCCCACTCGTACCTCTTGTAAAAATCCACGAAGCATCGTGTCGGAGAAGTCACCTACCGGCGCTTCATGGCCGTGGAATACACCCAGCGCTTCACGCCTCGGGGCAGGAGACCACTCCCCACCACCAGGCCCTTGTAGATCCCGCCCGGCACACTGATTACCCGCCCCTTCGCACAATCATCG
>JAQCBM010000293.1 GCA_027729865.1 Actinomycetota bacterium | reverse complement strand
CGGGCAGTAGAGTTTGAAGAACAAGAGGTCACGTTCGTGTTCTCCGGGCCCATGGTTGGCGACCTAGCCGGATCCACAGGCGCGGGTGTAGGGCGTATCGTTCTGAGGCAGGGGGGAAACGCGTCTACCGATGAGGTCCTGGTCGAGAGGGGTCTCCAACAGGCGGGGACGAGGCTCTCCGTGGTCGCACCCGATGCCCCCGGCGCTGAGGTGTGCGCAATTTCCGCATGGCCTGGTGGCCGGTTCATTGACCCTACATCCCCCAGCAATGCCCCGACCTATTTCCAGCTGCCAGCGATCAGCGCGGAGACCTGCGTGCCGATCAGGGCACAATCCACCATCTTCCCCCGGGCTCCGTACCTCACGCCCACAGGTGGCGGCACCGCGATATACCCAACGGCATCGGTCGGCATCACTGCTCATCTTGGTGGCGGGATCTTCACTCAAGAGCAGGTGCTCAGCCGCGGCGTCACTACAAGTTTCACCAGTACAAGTAATCCAACGACGTGCACTCGCGGAAGTGAAGCGCAGACGGTCAACGCCATCAGCGCTGGATCAGGGGTCTTCGCGTACCAGCGCACGATCGCAGGGGGAACCGTCGGTCAATACTTCTGCATGCAGCAGTTCGTCAAGACCGACCTGATGGATTCGATCACGTACTCAGAGCCCGTCACATTCCAAATCACATCGAATCCGAACGTCGGCGCAAATGTGACCAATGTGAACCTCGGGAGCGCGCTGCAGCGTTTGACCGAGGCTACACGGCGTCTGCAACAGGTTCAGGAACAGCCGAACGTCGACCAAGCTGCCCTCGCTGCAGCCGCGGCGGAAGCCGAGGAGGCGCGTCGACAGGCGGAAGCTGCAGCTGCCCAAGCACAGGCCCAGGCGGCCGCAGCGCAAGCTCAAGGACAGGCTGCTCCTGCTGGCGCCCCGTCGGCGGCGCAGATCGCACAGGTGCAGCAGGCGGCCCAGGCGGCCACGACCGTGGTCGAGCAGGCGATCGGCGAAGCCGCTGTCGGCACCACGAGGCAGACGGCCCTGACCGCCCTGGCCATCGCGACCGGCTTCGATCCCTTCACCACGCCCGTGTTGCAGGCCGGTGAGAAGAACGCATCCGGCGTGTCGATCAAGGTCACGACCGCTCCATCGGTCAGGCAGAAGAAGTCCCTGAAGACGAAGCTGGACGTGCAGGACCCGGTCACCCGTGGGGGCATGCGGCAGTACTTCGTCGACCTCAACGGCGCCACACCGAAGCTGCTGTTCAAGCGTTCCGGCTTCGTCCCGAAGGGCACGAAGTCCAAGAAGTTATACATCCGCCCGACGTTCAAGCCCGGAACGTACGGCGTGCTCACCACCTTCCAGCCCTCCACCCCGGGCATGCAGGGCGTGGCGGCCTACAACACCATCGAAGTGACCGCGGCTCCCAGCAAGAAGAAGAAAAAGAAGAAGCGCCTCTAACTAAGGGATGGGGGTGTCAATCCCAAACAACTTCAATAGTCCCTCGGCCATTCGCATATTTGACTGACAATTGATCTCCGGACGTCCTTGTCTGAGACTGACCGAGATGGGCACGTGGTCGACGTTTCGAGGCTGCAGAATTCATTTCCTCGGAAGCGTGTTCGCAAATTGTTCGCACTCCTAGCCCATAAGCCCGGATTCGTGGAGCCGCCTCGGGGACTTGAACCCCGGACCTACGCATCACGAGTGCGTTGACCAGCCTCCTGAACTAGAGAAAGGCACCTAAAGGTCCTCCTACTAAGTCACCTCACCTAGCACCTGTGTGGACCACGTTTGACAGAAGAAGTTCGCAAAATGTTCGCATCTGACCCAAGGGATTGAGCGGTACTGGCGTAATAGAAGAACTAGGGGTGCCACGTCCTCGCTACCGCGAAAGAAGATGATGACGTGCATCGGGTAGACAAACTCCGATAAGGCACGCTAACTCGGTAATGCTGACCGGGCGGCGTTCACGAGCGACCGGCCACCGCCGCCGCCCAGAACATGGTCATTAGGTTCTGCAGACAGCGCAAGCATCGACTTGTCAGGTACTAACAACGGATAACCGCCTCGAGTCTCGCTCCTCCCTCGCTGCCGAACGCAAGTTTGAGGTGGCCATCGCTGAGCTCGTTAAGGAAGCGCAGGCCAAGCCCCTCGGCGCTTGGCTTGTGCACTGGCCCGATTCCGTTATCCGTCACAGTGAGCCGGAAACTGTTCGGGTCGTCTGGCGGCCATCGCTCGACAGTGATGTCGACGTGCGATGCGAGACCATGCCGCACGGAGTTGGTCACGCATTCTTGGATGACAAGAAAGAGAACCTTCTCCTGCACTGGGGTGAGGTTTCGTGTGTCTGTGAAAAAATCAAGCGTCACTCTTGGAGCCCATGTCTGCTGGAGAGAAGTAACGCGATCCGTTAGTGGACTGGTCTGCTGCTTGAGGAAGTCCTGCTTGGCCCTCTCGATGATCTCCCTGACTTGCTCCTCAAGAGCCGCCTGATCAAAGGACGAGCCTGAGGGATTGCCCATGCGCATAGCGAGGACCTGATTCTGGACAGCACTGTGCAGATGTGTTGCCAGGCGGCGCCTGATGACCTCCTCCAATGCCCGACCCATTGAGCCGCTTATGGGCCTATCGGAGTCGAACAAGTCACCCTCGCGAGGCGCCTTGGTGGCCCCGGAGCGAGAGATGGTCGCGATCGCGGCCACCACCAAAATGAGAGTAATGGAGGCCAGGTTCACGAGGATCCCGGCAAGGAAGACGACCGGGGTCAGACTGTCCCAAAAGAGGGTCTGATTGATGAAGGTCGTGATGATGGCCAGCAGGATGACCACGACCCCAGCGCGAACCAAGGCAGCAGTTGGTGACGGAACCCTCCTCCACGCCCAAAGTCGGTTGGCAACCAGCAGGCTTGACGTCACCACGATGAGGTCAAGGGCCGCAGCGAGAAGCGCCGCGGCCGCCCGTTCAGTGTCGTAGAACTGGTTCGTGACGAAGATGCCCACCGAGTAAACGACCGCTACCGCCAGCGGGCTGTTGAAGGGTCTCAGCGCTACCGCATCTCGAGTCACACCCCGAAGTACGACATAGGTCTCCAGCAATTTGCCACGAGCGCGCCCCTCGTTGGCAAAGCGCCGGATGAAGCTGGAGACAGAGTGGTCGACGACTTCGAGGGCTTCACGACTCTCGTGACTCTCCCCCACGTGAGCCACGGCTTCGTCGGCCAGTCTGTCGAACACGGCCGAGATCGAGCCACGCAGTTGCTGCGCTCCAAAGGAGGCGTCTGCATGCTCAAGTGTTCGACGACGACGCATCCGAAAGTCGAGTCGCGACATTTCAAGTAAGGACGCCAAGGCGATCACTGCCGCGCCGAGCGCCGCGGCCACCAAACCCGTCC
>JAQCBM010000292.1 GCA_027729865.1 Actinomycetota bacterium | reverse complement strand
CGTCGTCACCTGCCCGCACTGCTTGAACACCCTCGGCCGTGAATATCCGCAGGTGGGTGGTCACTACGAAGTTGTGCACCACACGCAGTTGCTGAACTCACTCGTCGATGCGGGCAAGCTCACTGCGGTGAAGCCGGTCAGCAAAACCGTCACGTACCACGACCCCTGCTACCTCGGTCGTCACAACGACGTCATCGAGCCACCGCGCGAACTCATCGGCGATACCGGTGCCACGCTCACCGAGATGCCGCGGCACGGCAAGCAATCGTTCTGCTGCGGCGCCGGTGGTGCGCGCATGTGGATGGAAGAGAAGATCGGCACTGCGGTGAACAAGACGCGCGCCGACGAAGCCATCGCCACCGGCGCTCAGACAGTTGCCGTCGCCTGCCCGTTCTGTTCGGTGATGATGAGCGACGCCGTTGCCGCCCGCCAGCAGAACGGCGAGGCCGAGGGCGTCGAGGTCACCGATATTGCACGACTCATGCTCCAGGCGGCCCGAGGCAGTTAGTGGTCTGGGATGCGGAGTGAATCCCGTTTTGGTATGCTCTCTGCATGTCAACGCAGATTGCCGTCCGCCTCCCCGACGAAATGGTCTCCGAGCTCGACGAACTGATCTCCACCGGCGAAGCACCGAGTCGAGCCTCCGTCATCGAACAGGCTCTGCGCCGCGAACTCCGTCGGTATCTGTACGAACGCGAGGCGAAGATCCTGGCGAGCACGGAGCCGGATCCCGAATTGGATGCATGGATTTCCTGGTATTCCACACAACCCATGGACCTTGACTGATGCGGCCAATTTTCCTCGCACGCGTCGACAAACCCCGCCCCGCAGTACTGCTCACCCGGGAACTCGCGGTCGGTTACCTCACGAGTGTGACGGTGGCTCCGATCACCACTCGGATCCACGGAATCGGAAGCGAAGTGCGAGTTGGACCTGAGAACGGACTCGAGCAGGAGTGCGTCATCAATTGCGACAACATCACCACCATCCCACGAAGCGAACTTCTCCGAAGAATTGGCTCCTTGACCGATGCTCAAAACCAGGCACTAGCTGACGCGATCAGTCACGCGTTCGATCTTGAGCAAACTTTCTAGCGACTACACCTGGCTGCGGTGGAAATTCGCGAAAGAGCGCGACGGCGTGGGTCCACGCTGACCCTGGTAGCGCGAGCCGTACTTCTCTGATCCGTACGGATACTCAGCCGGTGATGACAGTCGGAACAAGCACAACTGACCGATCTTCATTCCGGGATAGAGAGTGATCGGCAACGTTGCAACGTTCGACAATTCGAGTGTCACGTGACCGGAAAAGCCTGGATCGATGAAGCCTGCCGTTGAGTGGGTGAGCAGTCCGAGACGGCCGAGTGAGGACTTACCTTCGAGGCGGCCTGCAACGTCGTCGGGAAGTGTCACGACCTCGTAGGTGGAGCCGAGCACGAACTCGCCGGGATGCAAGATGAACGGCTCATCGCCTTCGGTCTCGAGAAGGCGGGTCAGATCCTCTTGCTCCACCGACGGATCGATGTGCGGGTACTTGTGGTTCTCGAAGACGCGAAACCACCTATCGAGGCGCACGTCGATGCTCGACGGCTGGATCATCGCCTCGTCGTAGGGCTCCACCTGGACTCGTCCAACGGAGATTTCAGCCTTGATGTCGCGGTCGCTCAGCAGCACCCCGAAAGGCTATCGGAGAGGTTCCTGCGGTCAGGCACCTTTTCGGTAGGCACCGGGAGTGAGCCCCAAGACAGATCTGAACTGGCGGGTGAATGACGCTTGGTCGTAGAAGCCACACTCTGCGGAGATGTCACCCATGGACATCGTCGTCGTGGTGATCAATTGCACGGCATGTTCAAGGCGTAGGCGCTGCAGGAGTTTCTGCGGTGGGATGCCCAAGGTGCGTCGGCAGAGTCGTTCAAGTTGGGGACTCGATAGCCCGGCAACCTCGGCCATGTGTGCAACGCGCCAGCCGGCGTGAATATCACGGCGAACAGCAGCGATCACTTGAGCCAAGCCTGCGTGGGCGCTGTTCACCTGCGATTGCAGGTCGATCGACAGCACAGCCACGCCCACGATGCCTTGGTCGTCGTCGAAGAGATCCCGTAGGGCGGACTTGTTCGTCACGTACCAACCGAGTGATCCGTCCGCACGGACGATCAGCTCCAGCTGACCGCGCAATGGTTTGCCCGTTGCGATGACTTCGGCATCTTGCGCGGCGTAGGAAGCAGCCATCTCCGGTGCGAAGAGATCCCCCACTCGCTTGCCGAGAATCTGATTCGCCGATAAACCGAGGCGGTCACAGAAGCCGGTGTTGACGAACACGTACTTACCGCCGAGGCCCTTCGCCGAGGCCATCACCTGAGGGATCCCCTCGACCAGTTCGCTGAAAGGACGCAGCACTTCGGCTGGGATTGGTTTTTGTATTAATTCGACAGCCACGTGGCTACTGTGGCACAAGACAGGGCCTGTCGTCCTGAGCACGATCTCCCCATGAGCGCACCCGCAGTCGATCGCCCCACACCACCTGTTTCGCTGCCCTCCGATGAGGTCCTGATGGCGAAGGCCCAGGCCCGGGCACTCGCCCTCCTCGAAGCCTCGCTGGCCGACACCTCACGCGCCGAGGCGTCGTCGTCCAAGCGTCTGGCCCGGTTGCTCGCCGACGATGCCGGACGCGATCTGCTACTCGACCTCACCGACCAGGTGCTGCGTATTCGCGACCCCAAGCGGGCTGCGCGCCGTTTGCACGATCTCACCGCCGGCGGTGTTCCCGCATCACTGGGTGGAGTCGATCGACTCGGGCTGGCAACCCTCGGCAAAGTGGCACCGGCGATTCCTGCGATCACCGAGCGCGCAGTCGATTGGCGGATCGGCAAAGACACCGCCGACGTCATCCTCGCCGCAGAGGAACCGAACTTCTCCCGCTACGTGCAACGTCGAACGGGTGAAGGTTTTCGAATCAATGTGAACCTGCTCGGTGAAGCGATCCTAGGGAACGACGAAGCTGCAACACGTTGCGCCAAGGTTCTGGCCCGCATCCGCCGCCCCGATGTCGATTACGTGTCGGTGAAGATCTCAGCGATCTGCGCGAACCTCGACGTGCTGGCGGAAGAGGATTCACTCGCGCGCATCGAAGCCCAACTCATCGAGCTCTACCGGGCCGCACGCGATTCCAAGCCGCGGACGTTCGTGAACCTGGACATGGAGGAATATCGCGATCTGGAGCTGAGCCTGGATTCGTTCATGACTGTGCTCGATCGCTCGGAGTTCGATGATCTCGAAGCCGGCATCGTTCTGCAGGCCTACATCCCCGATTCCCATGCAGCACTGCGCACATTGGTTACCTGGGCAAACGAGCGTTACGCACGAACCGGAACGGGGATCAAGGTCCGCTTGGT
>JAQCBM010000291.1 GCA_027729865.1 Actinomycetota bacterium | reverse complement strand
CCTCGACCTCTTCCTCGGTCATGGGGCTCAGCATCAAATTGACCGAGTCGCGACGCCAATCGGGGTAGATCTCACCGCATGCCTCGCACTCGACGTGCACCTCGTAAGCAGGGGTTGTCACAGCATCACCTCACCGGGGATTGTGACCACAGGGTGTGACACTCGCCGGGCACACCGGCTGGTTGATTTGGGCTAGATAGGTGTCCGTGGCAACTCGCGGCGAGCACGAATACCTCTGCCCGTATGAGGGTGTTGTTGAGCCGCAGGACTGCCAGTGGTGCGAGCGGTCAAGCGTTCCCGTGTGGTTCACGCCGAATGGACACGCCTACCACGTCAATCCGAAATGCCCGTCGTTGCACGGACTCCGCCAACAAGAGGTGAAGCGATCGACGGTTGGCCGAGTCGGCGGTGGACGGCAGGGTTGCCACCAGTGCGTCAATCACATTTGTTCGGCCTGCGCGACGGGCGATCATGACAATTGCAATCCGCGACGCTCCCACCTCGATGTCTGCGAGTGCAGGGACTGTCGATGACGCGAGGCTTCGTCGTCACCGTCGTTGAACTTGATGATGCGGAAGCGCGTGATTTGCCCGACAAGGAGAACCTCCTTGTGCGTGTGTTCAAGGTCGGGCAGGTAGCACGCGACGTGTTGGCCGCTCAGAATGCGGAGTTGACGAGCCGCATTGTTCGAGCGCGAGACGACCTCTCACCGGACACCGTTTTTGCGACCAGGGCACGGGCGAAGGCACGTCGAAAGAAACTTGCTCGGCAGTTGCGCAACCGGGGACACTCCGTGCTCGGGCACGATGAGTGGTACCGCGTGTACGTGATCGAACTTGATGCAACGGGTAGTCAAGACCCCGGTCTCGGGTACGTCTACGTGGGGGAGACGAGCCAGTCGGTTGAGGATCGGTTCGAGCAACATCGTCTCGGAAAGGTGGACTGGTCAAAGGCCAGTGGCTCGCGCCGAGTTGGGGCCAAGGCGATCCGGCTTCGACCCGACCTCACCGACACTCAGATCTATCGATCACGGAGCGCGTCGAGGGCAGCTGAGCGACGCCTCGCGGAGAAGCTCAGAAACATCGGTTATCAAGTTGAGGGCGGCCACTAAATCGTCTGACATAGCTAGGTGACCTGACGCCGGGCTGCGAGGGAAGCACGGACCGTTTCCCGAACATAAGATCGCGCTGGTGAAAGAAGACGTCCTTGAACAAGTAGTGGACGACTACTTGCAGATGAAGGGCTATTTCACGATGCACAACATCCGGTTTCGACCGTCACCGGATGACCCCGACTTCGTGTCAAGGGCCGACAGTGTCTATTCGGATCTTGATGTACTCGGCGTGAACCCTCGCCTGAGTGGCCCAAGCCGAGTGGTCGCGGTGAGTTGCAAGTCATGGCAGGTGGGTTTCAACCCCACGAGCAAACTCGCTGAGTTGCGTGGCGAGAAGAAGGGCGGCAAGCGCCAAACCTGGCGCATGTTTCGCGAGGTCTGGTCTCCGAAGTGGTCGCTCGCGTTCGTTGATCGGATCGAGGAGCTCACTGGTCAGCGCGAGTTCGAGCACCGAATCGCCGTGACGAAGTTGACCGGTTCTGGAACGGCTAAGGCGTGGAATGATGACGCGACGATCAGCAGCAATCTCCCGAAGTGCCCGATCTCGTTCATGACGATGGAAGGCATGTGGCGTGAAGTCGCCGATGCCCTCGGCACGACTCCGGCTGCAAGCGAGATCGGGCGGCTCGCTCAATTACTCAAGGCGAGTGGTGTCGCTTGACCGTGTCACGATTGGGGTCACAGTTAGCGCTCTGCTGGCGTTCGTTGCATTCATCTGAGTCGCTCATCTAGGAAGGATCGGCATGGACGTATTTGCCCTGAGAAACCGGGTTATAGATGATTACCGGGACTACATCACCTCGTTCATGTCAATCCGCGACGAGCGGATACAAGCCGAAGTCGACGAAAACATCGACAACGGCCTGCTATGGCCTGAGCCGCGCATTGGCCTGAACCCGGCGTTCGAGACCGGTGGCTTGACCGATGAGCACGTCGCCTCGGGGTTGCTGCACCCAGAGTGCTCAAACATCTTCCGTATCAAGAACGACGACGGCTCGCTGAAGCAGCCGATGACGCTGCATCGGCACCAACTCGACGCGATCAAGGTTGCCCAGACCCAGGGCAACTACGTGCTCACCACGGGCACCGGATCGGGTAAGAGCCTCTCGTACATCGTGCCGATCGTTGATCGGGTGCTGAAGAACGGTTCCGGCAAGGGCATCAAGGCGATCATCGTTTATCCGATGAACGCGCTGGCGAATAGCCAGGAGGGAGAACTCACCAAGTTCTTGAAGCTGGGATATGCCCCCGGTGGCGAACCGGTCCGGTTCGAGCGATACACGGGCCAAGAGTCCGAGGAGAAGCGCCTCGAGATCATCGCTAACCCGCCCGACATCCTGCTCACGAACTACGTGATGCTCGAACTCATCCTCACCCGAGTGGATGAGCGTCAACTCGTGGAGCAGGCAAAGGGTCTCGAGTTCCTCGTGTTCGACGAATTGCACACTTACCGCGGCCGGCAAGGAGCTGACGTTGCGCTGCTTGCGCGCCGCGTGCGTGAGGCATGCGAAGCGACGAAATTGCAGGTCGTCGGAACGTCAGCGACGATGTCGTCGGGTGGCACCTTTGCCGACCAGCAGGCCGAAGTCGCACGAGTTGCGTCGATGCTCTTTGGCAGCCCAGTCCCGCCGGAGAACGTGATCGGCGAGACGTTGCGGCGATCGACCGCACCGTTCGATGCATCAAACCCGACTCACGTGTCGGAACTTCGTGAACGTCTGCTCACCCCACCAGGAGCACCGTTCGACCTGGCGTCGTTCACCGCGGATCCGTTGTCGCGTTGGATCGAAGCAACCTTTGGCATCCGTGTTGAGGAGCCATCGGGTCGTCTGGTGCGCACGACACCGCGGACCGTTCGCGGCGTCGAGGGAGCGGCCGACGAACTTGCAGCGCTGATCGACATCCCGGTCAACGTGTGCGCCGAAGCGATTGAGGATCAACTCATGCTCGGCAACTCGATCCAGCAGGAGAATGGGTTCCCAGTGTTCGCGTTCCGACTGCACCAGTTCGTCAGCCGCGGCGACACTGTGTACGCGTCGCTCGAGGACGAGGAGTCCCGCTACATCACCGTGAACCCTCAGCAGTTTGTGCCGGGGGAACGTGACCGCGTGTTGCTGCCGTTGGTGTTCTGTCGTGAATGCGGTCAGGAGTACTACTCAGTGGTGCGCCGCGAGGACGGGGTACTCGAGGAACGCAACTTCGGTTTGCCGACCGAGACCCAAGGCACCGACGGCTACGTCTACGTCTCATCGAGTCGTCCGTGGCCTGATGACGTCGCCGAGATC
>JAQCBM010000290.1 GCA_027729865.1 Actinomycetota bacterium | reverse complement strand
AGATTTCGCGGCCACAATTGACGCCGCAACGGGGAGGGGTTAGTCGTCGGAGAGGATGACTTCGACGCCGCCGGTCAGGCCGACAGAGATGTTGTACAGGTAGGCGAAGAGGGTGGCCAGGGCCGAGACGAGCACGATCTCCACGCTCGCGATAACAGCGGCGAGGCCCAGCACGCGTGAAAACTCCAGGGTGGTGAGCAGGTCGAAGCCGCCGGTTCCGAGAACGTCGTCAACCGTCCGCGAAACCGCATCGAGTGCTCCAGTGGAGTCGAGTGTCCAGAACACGACGGCAACGGCAACCACAATGACGATGCCGATCGCTAGAGACAACAAGAACGCCACCTTGGCGATCGACCACGGATCCAGACGCGTGACGTACACCCGCGCACGGCGCGGACGACGACGCCCCTGTCCATCGCCTTGAACCTGAGCCGGTGAAGGTGCCTGCGTTTGACCGGATTCCGGTGACGACGAAACGCTCACGCTGCTGCGCCCGCGCGCACGGGTCCCGGTCGATCGACCGGCGCGTTCCCGCACGCGCTGCTCAGCGGTGTCGCTCACGTCTGGTCACCCTCCTGGGGTTGCTCGCTCGCCTCTTGTGGTGCTTCCAGCGATTCGGACGCCTCGGTGGCAAGTTCGGTTGCCTCAGCAGCCTCGACGTCCCCGTCCTCGTCCTCGAGGCTTTCCTTCTCCCCGCTTCGAGCAACAGCGACCACCGAATCCTCGTCGCCAAGACGCATCATCGTGACGCCCATGGTGTCACGGCCGGACGGACGCATTTCGGACACCGACGTACGAATGACCACGCCATTGCTAGCAATGGCGAAAATCTGATCATCCGGCTCGCACACCATGGCCGCGACGAGCGATCCGCGTTTCTCGTTGATCTTCATCGCTCGCACGCCGAGGATGCCGCGACCACGTGAGGTCCACTCGTCTTCCTTGGTGCGTTTGGCGAAGCCGCCGTCGGTAATCGTGACTATGTCCGAACCGGGCTTGACCACGTCCATGCTCAGCAGCGAATCTCCTTCGCGGAAGCGCATGCCGATCACGCCGCGGGTGTCGCGGCCCATCGGACGCAATACTTCATCGCTCGCGGTGAAGCGAACGCTCATGCCCTTGGTGGACGCGAGGAAGATGTCGTCTTCCGCAGACACCAGTCGCGCACCGATCACTTCATCGCCTTCGTTCAGGCTGATCGCGATGATGCCGCCTTGCCTGTTGGTGTCGAAGGCATCGAGCCTCGTCTTCTTGACCAGACCACTGCGGGTGGCGAGCACGAGGTAGTCCGCAGCGTCGTAGCTTGGAATCGACAGCACCGAAGCGATCGATTCTTCGGGGCGGAACGCCAGCAGGTTCGCCACGTGCTGACCCTTCGCATCGCGACTGGCCTCGGGCAGTTGGTAACCCTTCGCACGGTAGACGCGTCCCATGTTCGTGAAGAACAGCAGCCAGTTGTGGGTGCTGGTGACCATGAAGTGCTCCACCACATCGTCTTGACGCAATGCCGCACCGCGAACTCCTCGGCCACCGCGGCGTTGCGCGCGGTACAGATCCGAGCGTGTCCGCTTGGCATAGCCGCCTGCAGTGATTGTGACCACGACGTCTTCAACGGCGATCAGATCCTCGTCGGTGACTTCACCGTCCCAGGGCAAGATCTCGGTGCGCCGGGAATCGGCGTACTTATCAGTGATCTCCTTGAGTTCTTCGGCGACGATCGAACGTTGCCGTGGCTCGTTGCTCAAGATGTCGTTGTAGTCAGCGATCTTCGACATCAGATCCTCGAACTCGTCGATGATCTTCTGGCGTTCCATCGCTGCCAAACGACGCAGCTGCATATCCAAAATCGCGGTTGCTTGGAGTTCGTCGATCTCCAGCAGATCCATCAAGCCAGTGCGGGCGTCTTCGACTGTGGCGCTCGCGCGGATCAATGCGATGACCTCATCGAGGGCGTCGAGGGCTTTGAGGTAACCGCGCAGGATGTGAGCGCGCTCCTCGGCCTTACGCAAGCGGTAACGCGTACGACGTTGGATGACCTCGATTTGGTGCGCAATCCAGTAACGCAGGAACTGCTCGAGGGTGAGCGTGCGCGGCACACCGTCGACCAGGGCGAGCATGTTCGCACCGAAGTTGTCCTGCAACTGCGTGTGCTTGTACAGCTGGTTGAGCACGACCTGCGCAACGGCGTCGCGCTTGAGTTCGATGATCAACCGCATGCCGGTGCGCGACGATGAATCGTCGCGAACGTCGGAGATTCCCGTCAGTTTGCCGTCGCCCACCAGCTCGGCGATGCGCAGCAACAGGTTGTCCGGGTTGACCTGGTACGGCAGTTCGGTGACAACCAAACGTTGCCGGCCCTTGGAGTCCTCGTCCACCTCTACGACAGCGCGCATGGTGATCGATCCACGACCGGTTCGTTGGGCATCCTCGATGCCTCGGCGGCCGATGATCGTGGCGCCGGTGGGGAAGTCGGGGCCCTTCACAATGTCCATCAGCGCAACCATGCGCTCCTCGGTGCTGGACTCGGGGTTCTCGAGCATCCACGTTGCAGCCGCCGCAATCTCACCAAGATTGTGCGGCGGAATGTTCGTGGCCATGCCAACCGCGATGCCGGCGCTGCCGTTGACGAGCAGGTTCGGGAATCGGCTTGGCAACACCGAGGGTTCCAGTGTGCGGCCGTCGTAGTTGGGAATGAAGTCGACAGTTTCCTCGTCGATGTCGCGCACCATCTCCATGGCCAGCTGCGCCATGCGGCACTCGGTGTAGCGCTGGGCTGCCGGCGGGTCGTTACCCGGAGAGCCGAAGTTGCCTTGGCCCTGAACGAGCGGGTAGCGCAAACTCCACGGCTGGGCCAACCGAACTAGCGCGTCGTAGATGGCTGAGTCCCCATGTGGGTGGTAGTTGCCCATCACATCGCCCACCACGCGAGCGCTCTTGGAGAAGTTGCGGTCTGGGCGGTAGCCGCCGTCGTACATCGCGTACAGCACACGACGGTGCACCGGCTTCAAACCATCGCGAACATCTGGCAGCGCGCGGGACACGATGACCGACATGGAGTAGTCCAGGTAGGACCGCTGCATCTCGGTTTGTAGGTCGACAGGCTCAACGCGCGAGCCTGATGGCCCTGTGTTCTCGATGATGTCGATCTCGTCAGGCACGTGGAACTCCGTCTAGTTGTGGGTAGTGGCTCGTCAATGTCAGATGTCCAGGAACCGGACGTCCTTGGCGTTTTGTTGAATGAAGTTTCGGCGTGACTCGACGTCCTCCCCCATCAGGACGCTGAACATCTCGTCGGCTTGCGCGGCGTCGTCCAAGGTGACCTGCAAGAGCACGCGTTGTTCAGGATCCATGGTGGTTTCCCAGAGCTCATCCGCGTTCATCTCACCCAGACCCTTGTAGCGCTGCA
>JAQCBM010000289.1 GCA_027729865.1 Actinomycetota bacterium | reverse complement strand
GGGGTAGGCCACTTCAGCGACCTGATCGCTGTAAGCGACGTCGCGGTAGTCATCAAGAGCGTCGTAATCGCTTTGAACGTCGTCGTAGGTCTCAACGAAGCGCTCGCGTCGACGCGATGCCGGCGCGCTCGACGAGCGCCGAGAAGAGGTAGCCGCGGCGGCGATCACGTAGGAGAGGACGACGACGGCAAGCACGATGGGCGCCCAGCGCGGCACCACGTTGACGATCGCCAGGACGAGCGTCAACGCCAAGGCGGCGCTGAGGACACCCATGATGATCGCGCAGCGCTTGGCGGCCGTTTCTTGCGCGCGGGTGCGCGGGTCGAAGGCCACATTCGAATAACGAGCGCCCTGCGCGCTACCGCTATTCCGGCCCCCGTTGTTCTTGCCGAGCGACCTCATCGCGGAGGAGAAACGGGCGGTGGATCGGACCTCGCTGATCTGGTCGTGACGGCGAAGCCAGATCGGGATCAGGACCGCAGCCCACAGGGCGATGATCACTATGTAGATCAAGCCTGTCACAAGCGCACACGCTAGGCGGTGATAACCCCGTGTTGTGGTAGGTGCGCAATTCGGGCAATTGGCGTGTCGCGCAAAGGATTTCGCGGACTTCTTCGACGTTATTGGAGATGGGTGGTGTGGTCTCGCAGCCGAGCCACGACACCGCCGGGGATCTCACCGGCCAACAGGATGTAGGTGACGTGGTCGCGCCAGTCCCCGTCGATGTGTAGGTACTTCTCACGGAAACCCTCTTTGCGGTAGCCGATTTTCTCGGCCACGGCCAGTGAAGCGGCGTTCTCCGGACGAATATTCAGCTCCAGGCGGTGCAGTCGCAGGGTGCCGAGGGAGTAATCCGAGGCCATCGCCACCGCCAGGGACGTGATGCCGCGTCCGGCAAACTCCTGGTCGATCCAGTAGCCGATGTACGCGCTGCGCAATGAGCCGTAGGTGATGCCCCCCACGGTCACCTGGCCGACCATGCGCCCGCGGAACTCGATAACCCACGGAAGCACTCGGCCGGCCCGGGCCTCGGCACGCAGCCGGCGCACCATGGCAGAAAACGTGGGCGGGATCTCCCCTGCTTGGGCCCCTTCCGCGGGGACGGTCGCATCCCATGGACCAAGCCAGGCTTGATTGCGACGACGAATCTCCTGCCAGCGGGTGGCATCGGATAACCGCAACGGCCGCAACCGAACGTCCCCCTCGGTGAGGGTCGGGACAGCGTCCGAACGGGCGAACATGCTCAGCCGCTGAAGTCCTGCTCGGCCAACCAGGTGCGCAGTTCGGGGCCGATATCTTCGCGTTCGGTGGCCAGTCGGATGACCGCCTTCAAGTAGCTGAGTTTGTCGCCGGTGTCGTATCGACGGCCGGTGAACACCACGCCACGGACTCCACCGCCAGTCTCCGGAGACATTTTCGAAAGTTCAAGGAGTGCGTCGGTCAGTTGAATCTCCCCACCGCGGCCTGGCTTGGTGCGATGCAGTACTTCGAACACCGCGGGGTCGAGCAGGTAGCGGCCGATGATGGCGTAATTGCTCGGTGCATCCGCCACAGCGGGCTTTTCGATCAGATCCGTCACTTCCAGGACGTCGTCGTTATCCGTCGGAGCAACCGCAGCACATCCGTATAGCGAGATGTCCTCCTGCGGAACCTGCATCAGGCAGATAACCGAACCACCAAACTTCTCTCGCACCTCGATCATCCGCGGCAAGATCGGATCCCGCTCATCGATCAGGTCATCACCCAACAACACCGCGAACGGTTGATCACCCACGTGGTTCTCCGCCATCAAGATTGCGTGGCCAAGACCCAGCGCCTGTCCTTGGCGGACGTAGTGAATACGCGCAAGATCCGTTGACTCCTGCGTGAGCGCTAGTCGGTCTGAATCATTCTTCTCCTGCAGCGCTACTTCGAGTTCGGTGTTGCGGTCGAAGTGGTCCTCGAGCGCCCGCTTACCGCGGCTGGTGATGAACAGGACGTCGTCCAGACCCGCAGCAACTGCTTCCTCCACCACGAACTGGATGGCCGGCTTGTCGACAACCGGGAGCATCTCCTTGGGCATCGCCTTAGTGGCAGGGAGGAATCGGGTTCCGAGCCCAGCAGCAGGAATGACAGCTGCCCTCACGCCCTTCATGAGGGCAGACCATACGCGCCCGGTCCCACTTAGGGCAGGCTGTGGTCATGGGCGATTCCGCGGACGTAGTAACACGCAAGGGGGAACTGCGCCGATCCATCCGACATTCGCGCAAGGATCGCCTTGCGCGGGGTGACAACGCGCTGCAACACGCCGCTCAGCAAATCGCCGAACACGTTATGGATCTCGAGGAGATTCGGCATGCGTGTTCAGAAGGACTCCCCGTCTCTTGCTACGTCTCGCGCGCAGATGAGCCGCCTACGGAAGACCTGTGTGCGCAATTGCGTGAATCAGGAGCCACGTTGCTGTTGCCGCGGATCGAAGGTGACAGCCTCGTCTGGGTGCAGATCACTTCGGACACCACCTGGGTGAAAAACCGCTGGAACATAGACGAACCCGCAGGAGCGTCCTTCGATGGAACATTCGCGGTGTGGATCATTCCCGGATTAGCGGTCGATGCCGACGGCTACCGACTCGGACAAGGCGGCGGCTATTACGACCGCGCGCTTGAAAACGTGCACGACGACGTTCCCATCATCGCGATCCTGTTCGAAGATGAATTTCGGGAAGAGGTTCCCCGCGAAGAGCACGACCACCGCGTTGACATCGTGGTCACGCCCGATCGCGTGCGCTGGCTATCAATGCCCGATTAGGGCCCACAACACCAACCACGACGAGACTGAGGATGAGTCCGATCACAAGCAGGACGCTTACCCGCGCGCGCACGCGCTCACCAGAGTGGGATTACGCAAGGCCAACGTCGATTAGCCAAGAACAGCTCTCGTGGCAGCGACCGCGAGCGCACACACCGTGATGCACACCACAGGCATGGCGATCACGGCCTGCCATGCCGCTGTTCGGTTCTCGCCCCACGTGCGGTGGATGAACAGTGCGTAGCTCGAGTAGGTCGTGAGCGCTCCGCACGCACCCGTGGCGATCAACGCGCGCCACGGTCCGTCGATGCTGGCGTATGCGATACCGATGAAGAGTGAGCCGATTGCGTTGACCACGAGCAGTCCCCACGGGAAAACCCGGCGTTCGTTGGCTGTTGCCCGCGTGACGCGAGTATCAATCAGCAGACGCAGCGGCCCTCCCAGTGCACCACCAAGCGCTACTGCGGTCGCAAGAGTCCAACTCACCTCGCCACCGCCCGTTGGTTACCCGGACTGAATCGGCTGCCGAGTGCCACCGCCGCAGCAGTGGTGGCGATAGTGACAACAACGTAGGTCCCTGCGAGCACTACTCCCGCTGCGTCCCCGCGATCGGCGAGCGAGAACGTCTCCTCCGCGAAGGCGGA
>JAQCBM010000011.1 GCA_027729865.1 Actinomycetota bacterium | reverse complement strand
CGTCCTGCTGAGGACCACACGATCATTGCCGAGCTCTCGATCGAGCGTGCCAAGCGTTTGGTTGAGCTCGGTCATGACGTCGTCGTTCTGCTGGACTCCATGACTCGCCTCGGTCGCGCGTACAACCTCGCTGCACCGGCATCCGGTCGCATCTTGTCCGGTGGTGTTGATTCAACGGCGTTGTACCCGCCCAAGAAGTTCTTCGGCGCCGCTCGCAACATCGAGAACGGGGGTTCGCTGACGATCCTCGCAACGGCGTTGGTCGAGACCGGCTCGCGTATGGACGAGGTCATCTTCGAGGAGTTCAAGGGCACCGGCAACATGGAGCTCAAGCTTGATCGTCGCCTAGCTGACAAGCGGATCTTCCCTGCGGTGGACGTGGATGCTTCCGGCACCCGTAAGGAAGAGCTCCTCATGTCAAACGACGAACTGAAGATCGTCTGGAAGCTCCGTCGGGTCTTGCATGCCCTCGACCAACAGCAGTCCATCGAGCTTCTGCTGGGCAAGTTGCGGGAGAACGAGAACAACATGGACTTCCTGCTCCAGGTGCAAAAGACCACCCCGTCAGCTCCAGGAACCAGTGAGGACGACTGACCAGGGGCCGTGGCATACTTCTGTGGCTCCGGTTCACGACCACCAGCGCGTTGGACGCTGATCGGCCGACCCGGACACTTACGACAAGGACGTGACCAACGTGAAGGCTGATATCCACCCCGAGTACGTCGAGACGACGGTGACCTGCACCTGCGGCAGCACCTTCACCACGCGTAGTACCGCCAAGAATGGCGTGATCCACGCAGACGTGTGCTCGCAGTGCCACCCGTTCTATACTGGCAAGCAGAAGATCCTGGATACCGGCGGTCGGGTAGCGAAGTTCGAAACCCGCTACGGCAAGGGCTCCGGCTCAGGTTCGAAATAGCAAGGATTCCGGGCGCCGGCCCGGGATCGGCCGCGTGTCTCCCCCGTCGCGCGGTCGATCCCCGACCGGCGCCCGATTTTTTCTCTGAGCGCGGTAACGAGGAAAGGCGGTGATCGGTGTTCGAAAGTTGCGAGGAACTTGCTCGTGAACTCGACGAGGTCGAGAGCGAACTCGCCGATCCTGGAATCCATGCCGACCAGGCGCGAGCCCGAAAGTTCGGCCGACGCTACGCACAACTTCGCCCGGTCGTAGCCGCCTATCGACAGTGGATGAGCCTGCGGGACGATCACCAGGCGGCGCTTGAACTAGCCGAGATGGGCGACTCAGCTTTCGCTGCCGAAGCAGCGGCATTGGCTGAACGCGAGGAACAAGCCGCTGAGCGGCTGCAAGAACTACTGCTACCGCGTGATCCGATGGACGACAAGGACGTCATCGTTGAGATCAAGGCCGGGGAAGGGGGCGAGGAGTCGGCGTTGTTTGCTGGCGATCTGCTTCGTATGTATCTGCGCTACGCCGAACGTCGCGGCTGGAGCAGCGAAATCATCGACGCCGTCGAATCCGACCTTGGTGGGTACAAGGACGTGTCGGTTGCGGTGAAGGCCAAGGGCGTCCCGGAGCCCGGGGATGCCCCCTTCGCACGGCTGAAGTTCGAAGGCGGTGTGCATCGTGTGCAACGCGTGCCGGTTACCGAATCCCAGGGTCGTATTCATACGTCGGCTGCAGGAGTACTTGTGTTGCCGGAAGCAGAAGATGTTGATGTGACCATCGATCCGAATGACCTGCGCATCGATGTCTACCGATCTTCCGGTCCGGGTGGTCAGAGTGTGAACACCACGGACTCGGCTGTCCGCATCACACACCTTCCTACCGGTGTGGTGGTGTCGTGTCAGAACGAGAAGAGTCAGCTGCAAAACAAGGAATCGGCTCTGCGCATTCTCCGTGCTCGACTCTTGGCGATCGCCGAGGAGCAGGCTGCGCAGGAAGCATCGGATGCTCGCCGCAGTCAGGTTCGAACCGTTGATCGCAGCGAACGCATCCGCACGTACAACTTTCCCGAGAATCGCATCAGCGACCATCGTGTGGGCTTCAAGGCGCACAACCTCGATCAAGTGCTCGACGGTGATCTCGATGCGATCGTCGATGCACTGACCGTGGCAGATCGCGAGTCACGGCTCACTGGCGAAAACTGAGCCGGGATGCCCGCAGCAACTCCACCGCAAGGTCCGGGCTTTCGTTTCGATGCCACCGGCGATGCTTCTACGGGTGGCTCGGCATCCTTCACGGGGTCGCGCAGCACGATTCGTGACCTCATGTACGACGCCCAACGGCGCTTGACCGCCGCCGGAGTGCCATCACCCAAGGCCGACGCTGCGTGGTTGATGTCCTGGGTGCTGGAAGTGCCGCGTAATCGTCTGATTTTGCAAGATGAACTGACATCGGTGCAGCGCCTGGCATTCGAGAAGGCACTTACGCGTCGATTGGCTCGAACCCCACTACAACACATCACTGGACAAGCGGCCTTCCGCCGGATCGAGGTAAGTGTGGGCCCGGGCGTATTTATCCCGCGGCCGGAAACCGAACTCGTTGCCGAAGCGGCGATTCGTGCTGCGCGAGATGCGCGGAAGCCGTTGGTGGTCGATTTGTGTGCAGGCAGCGGAGCCATCGGGATATCGGTTGCGATCGAAGTACCTGGATCAGACGTGTACCTGGTGGAGCTTGATGATGCAGCTATCGAATGGACCAGGCGCAATGTCGATCATCATGACCGGGCGATTCGCGAAGCAGGGTCCACGGTGCGGGTCATTCATGCTGACGCCGGGGCCGTGGCCGATCCGGGTCAGCCCCTTGCAACACTGATCGGCCGGGTGGATGTGGTGGTGTCCAATCCGCCGTACATTCCCGATTCGATGATTCCTCGAGAGGTGGAAGTGCGTGACCACGACCCGTCCGTTGCCCTCTACGGCGGACCGAGTGGGCTCGAGGTGGTCGAGGAGGTAACCACCACCGCGGCACTGCTGTTGCGTCCCGGGGGGTTGTTCGTGGTGGAGCACGCCGATGTCCAGGGACCGGATGCAGTTGGTGGCGGAGTTCGAGGACTCGTGCGATCGACATCCCTCGACGAACAACTCGCCACCATGCTTCCGGGGCGACCAGGGGAAGCGTTGTTCGAGTCCGTAACGGACCGATTGGACCTTGCTGGGTTGCCGCGCTTCACGATGGCAACAAGGTGCGCACCGTGAGTGCCGCGACCGTGTGGGACGGCACGGATCCGGCCAACCGCGAGCGTGCCTTGTCCGGTGCCGTGGCTGCCATGCGTCGCGGTGGTCTGGTGGTGATGCCCACGGAGAACTGTTACGTCGTTGCCACCGACGCCTTCTCCATCAAAGGCACGGCGCTGCTGCGTCGGGCGAAAGTCCAACCGGCTTCCACCCCGCTGGGTCTGCTGGTGGCATCACCGGAAACCGTGTCCGGGGTCGCCGCCCGTGTTCCCCCTGCGGCGCAACTTCTCATGAGGACCTTCTGGCCGGGGATGCTCACGCTCTTGCTGCGACCCCAGGCGACATTGGCGTGGGACCACCCCCCGCAAGCCCCGGTTGCAGTGCGCATGCCGCTCCACCCGGTTGCCCTCGAGGTGTGTCGCCGATTGGGCCCGGTAGCCGCCAGTACGGCCGCGCTTGCCGGAGCGCCGGCACCGCAGACGGTCCAGGAGGCCTTGGATTCACTCGGCGACGACGTTGCTGGGGCCCTGGACGCCGGCCGCGTGGGGGAGGAGGCCTGGTCACCGGTCGAGGATCATGAGTTGGCCAGCACGGTTGTGGACGTTCGAAACCGGATTCCAACAATCGTCAGACCCGGCGCCATCGACTCTGTGCGTGTGGAGCGCGTGCTGGGGGCACTCATGGGGGATACAGTGGCCGACGAGTCAGCCGGTTGATCGGTGTGGCCGTCTCGGCCAGATCGCTGTGAGTGTGGAGTCGCGGTATGAATGCAGATCAGGGAGTCTTCTGGGGGCCGGATTTCGGAGCCCTCCAGCATGAGGATCCGGAAATCGCTTCGATCATCCTGGGTGAACTCGAGCGACTTCGCGGTGGTCTGCAGCTGATCGCCAGTGAGAACTTCACCTCACCTGCTGTGCTGGCTGCGTTGGGTTCCGCACTCAGCAACAAGTACGCCGAGGGGTACCCGCGTCGTCGTTATTACGGAGGCTGCGCCGAGGTCGACTCCGCCGAGGAGATCGGCATCGAGCGGGCCAAGTCGCTCTTCGGTGCCGAACACGCAAACCTTCAGCCGCACAGTGGTGCGAGCGCGAATATCGCCGCATACGGAGCTTTCACCATGCCGGGCGACACCGTCTTGGCCATGAGCCTTCCGCACGGGGGTCACCTCACCCACGGGTCGCCGGTCAACTTCTCGGGTAAGTGGTTCAACGTTGTCTCGTACGGAGTGCGGCAGGACACCGAGTTGATCGACTACGACCAGGTGCGCGATCTTGCGCGTGAGCATCGTCCGAAAATGATCATCGCCGGAGCTACTGCGTATCCACGATTGATCGACTTCGCAGCTTTCCGGGAGATCGCCGATGAAGTAGGTGCGATCTTGATGGTGGACGCAGCGCACTTCATCGGTTTAGTAGCGGGCAAGGCCATTCCCAGCCCGGTTCCGTACGCCGACGTTGTCACGTTCACCACGCACAAGGTTTTGCGTGGTCCGCGAGGCGGAATGATGCTGTCCAAAGCCGAACACGCCAAGGCCATCGACAAGGCAGTCTTCCCCATGATGCAAGGTGGTCCGTTGATGCACGGCGTGGCCGCGAAGGCAGTCGCGCTCAAGGAAGCGGCGTCCCCCGACTACCAGCGTTATGCGGCCCAGGTCATTCGCAACGCACAGGCACTGTGCGAAGGACTAGCCGAACACGGCATGCGTCCGACAAGTGGCGGGACCGATACCCATTTGGCGTTGATCGACCTTCAGCCGATCGGGGTGACCGGCGCCGAAGCCGAGCAGCGCTGCGATGCCGCTCGCATCACGCTGAACAAGAACGCGATTCCCTACGACCCGCAACCTCCGTCGATCGGATCGGGAATTCGGGTCGGCACCCCATCGGTGACCACTCAGGGGATGGTCGAGAACGACATGCGGGAGATCGCGGAATTGATCTCCCGTGCAGTTGTCGATGCAGACGGGTCAGCGGCTGAGGACATCGCCACTCAGGTGGGCAAATTGGTCGCGCGTCACCCCGCTTACCCGCGAGACGGCGCACGCGCTAGCTAGGCGCCGACCGCGTGCGGGAGTACATCCTCAGTTTGCTGGCTGCTGCGGCGGTCACCTATTTGCTGACGCCGCTGGCGCGCGAGCTGGCCTTGAAGTGGCGCGTCGTTGCCTCCGTGCGCGATCGTGACGTGCACGCGACCCCAACGCCCTTGTTGGGCGGGTTGGCGATGGTGGGTGGTCTGCTGGCAGGCCTGATCCTGGCGAGCAAGCTGCCGATGATGAGTTCAGTATTCGACGGCGGAAGAACGCCGATCGCGCTGCTTTCGGGCGTGGCGATCATCGTGGCCTTGGGGGTGATCGATGACAAGTGGGGGCTGGATGCACCCACGAAACTCGCCGGTCAGGTGCTTGCAGCCGGTGTGATGGCTTTCCAGGGAATCGCCGTCATCTGGTTGCCTATCGGTGGGACCTTCGTTCTCGACCCGCTCACTAGCGTTTTGTTCACCGTGTTGATCGTGGTGATCAGCATTAACGCCATCAACTTCGTGGATGGGCTCGACGGCTTGGCAGCTGGCATCGTGCTCGTGGCGGCCGGTGCTTTTTTCGGGTACGCCTACCTGCTCAGCGTCGAGTCCGGACTTGAGCGCGCCACGCTCGCCACACTCGTGAGCGTCCTGCTTGTTGGCATCACCGCCGGCTTCCTCCCACACAACTACGCGCCAGCTCGCATCTTTATGGGCGATACGGGTTCGATGCTCCTTGGACTGTTGCTTGCTGCTGCCACCATCACCTTGTCTGGTCAGGTGGATCCGAGTGCGCTCAGCACTGGCGAGCTTCTTCCGACGCTGCTACCGATCCTGCTGCCGATCGCCGTCATGGCGATTCCGCTTGTAGATCTTTTCCTCGCAGTGATTCGGCGAACCAAGGCGCGACGCAACCCGTTCGCGCCGGACAAGCAGCACTTGCACCATCGACTATTGGAGATGGGGCATTCGCACCGACGAGCGGTCGCGTTGATGTATGCCTGGACGGGGCTGGTTGCCGGGGCTGCCGTCGCGGTGGCATTCGTGCCGTGGACCTATGCGGTCGCTGGTTTCGCACTTGGGTTGGCGTTGCTGATGTGGCTGGTGCGTCGACCGGGGAGACGCACGAAGATCGAACGTGCGGAAGTTCGCCCGCTGCGTGATCTTGGTCTCACGGACAGGGATTCCTCGGCCGGCTGAGAGCGCGCTGGTTGTTGTCGTCCACCTCCGAATGTCAAGGCGGCAGCAGGTGCGGTAGCGTCGGAGTGGCTCACGGCGCCGACCGGCTCCACAGCCCCCAAGCACGGCCCCCAAGCACGGCCCCCAAGCACGGCCCCCAAGCACAAACCCTTTGACATGACACACACCCCGATGCCAGCCACCGGAATCGACGCTCTCGTGCTGCGTCGAGCCGGAATCGTCACTGCCCTGGTTGGTGCCGTAGGGATCATCATCGGGTTCGCGGTCGACGGCGTTTCCGGTGGCCTGGGGGGAATTTTCGCCACGCTCATAGTGGTGATCTTCTTCAGTGTGGGGCAATTCGTGCTCGGATCTGTCCTTCGCAGCAACCCTCAGATGGCCATGACGGTCGCACTCATGACCTATCTGGTGAAGATAGGCGTGCTCTTCGTTCTGATCATCGTGTTTGCTAACACCACCTTGTTCAATACCCGGATTTTCGCCGCGACCATCGTCGCCTGCACCATCGCGTGGACGGCGTCTGAGGTGTGGGTTTTCGCTCGAACCAAAGTGCTGTATGTAGACCCCGAGGCCAGGTCATGACCTCCCCGGTGCCCTGGTACCGTTCGCGGCAACGTTCGACCTCGACGTCGTCACTGCCGCCGCGTGCAACGCAGTCTTCCCCGGCAATGGACAACGCCGCTTGGACGATCTCCAGTCGCATGATCGCCGGCATCGTGCTGTACGCCGGCCTCGGATGGGTGATCTCCTTGTGGTGGGGGAATCGATCGGCATTGATTGCCATCGGCGCCTTCGTGGGGCTCGGACTGTCGTACTACCTGATTTTCTCGGGCCTTGCTCGCGAGAATCGGCAGGCGATGGGGGTTCACGATTCGATTGAGGAAGGCGAGGAGGACAGAGGTTGATCAGCACGACCGCTGGTTACATCTCCGCTTCTGGAGGCGTTGACTGTCATCTGATGTCGGGGTGCGGGTTCCCTGCGCCCGGCGCTGAGATTTTCCTCTTCGAGGACATCTTCACGGTGCAGTTGGCCAGTTTGGAATTCGGCTTCTCCAAGGTGACCGTCCTGCTGCTCCTTGGCGTCGTCTTGATTGTGGGGTTCTTCTCCTACGCCTTCCGTAAGCCTCAGTTGGTGCCCAGAGGTGCCCAAAACTTAGGCGAGGTCGGGTACGTCTTCATCCGTGACGGAATCGTCCGGGAGACGATCGGCAAGGGTGGCGAAAAGTTTGTGCCTTTCTTGTTCAGCTTCTTCTTCTTCGTCTGGATCTTGAACTTCTTCGGCATCTTGCCGGGCGCTCAGCTACCGGCAACGTCGATCTTCGCCATCCCGGTTGCCTTCGCACTCATCGTCTACTTCACGTGGGTGCCGCTGGGCATGATCAAGCAAGGGCCTATCGGTTTCTTCAAGAACATGATGTTCCCTCCTGGCGTTCCTAAGCCGATGTACGTCCTCTTGGCGCCGATCGAACTAATCTCCAACATCCTTGTGCGGCCATTCACGCACGCAGTCCGGTTGTTCGCAAACATGTTCGCCGGACATTTGCTCCTGGCCACGTTTAGCATCGCTGCGTTCTACTTGATCAGCGCAAGCGTCATCGGAATTCTCGGCTCCGTGGCTTCGTTCGCGGTGACCGTGGCCCTCACGGGCTTCGAAGCGTTCATCCAAGCGCTCCAGGCCTACATCTTCACGCTGCTCGCTGCCGTCTACATAGGGAGTGCGCTTCACGCGGAGCACTGATGGTTGGTGCATCGCTTACAACTGAATAGTCACCCAGACCCCGGACCGGCGGAAACTACCGCCGGCCAGGACAGTAAAGGAAACGACATGTCGCTCTACGCGGAACTCACCGGTTCCATCGGTTCGATCGGCTACGGCCTCGCCGCGATCGGCCCGGGCATCGGCATCGGCATCATCTTCGGCCAGGGCGTGCAGGCAATCGCCCGCCAGCCTGAGGCCTACGGCGTCATCCGCCAAAACATGCTCCTTGGCTTCGCGCTTGCCGAGGCTTTGGCGCTCATCGGCTTCGTCGTGCCCTTCGTGTTCGGCGCCTAGGAAAGCTCCGAACTTCCGTAGGTTCGATTCGGCTGGACGTTTGTCCAGCCATGAGCAGAAAGGTCTCTAGGTGATCGACGTACTCACCAGGGTTATTGCGGCAACGGCCGAGGGTGGCGAGGAAATGCCCAGCGTGCTCGCTGTGCCGCTCGACGAACTCATCATCGGCCTGATCGCTTTTCTCATCGTGTTCGGTGCCCTCGGCAAGTTCGCCCTGCCCAAGATCAAGGCAACGCTCGATGAACGTGCCGACGCTATTGAGGGCGGGCTGCAGCGGGCCGAGGAGGCGCAGGCGGAGTCTCAGAGGGTGCTCGAGGAGTACAAGCAGCAACTTGCTCAAGCTCGCGAAGAGGCATCAGCGATTCGCACCCAGGCGCAGGCCGACCGAACTTCCATCGTCGAAGAGGCGCGAGGCGAGGCCCGGCAGGCTGCCGCGCAGGGGACCGCGGCGGCTGAGGCGCAGATGGCGGCCGATCGTGCCCAGGCCATGAGCACCCTGACCCGCCAGGTGGGCGAGTTGTCGGTCGAGCTGGCCGGCAAGGTCGTGAGCGAGTCCTTGAAGGACGACGCTCGCGTTCGAGCCACTGTCGATGCCTTCCTTGACGATCTCGAGAGGCAGGCCGCTCGCTGATGCTCGGTTCCAGTCGCGAATCACTCGGTGCCTGCTCGACGGCGCTCGACGCCAGGCGTCAGGCGCCTGATTTCGACGCGCTCGCGGGGCAGTTGTACGCGGTGGCTGCCGTGCTGGACGACAACTCGCAACTTCGATCGACCCTCGCGGACTCCGGGCAACTATCCACCGTTCGCCAGTCCTTGATCCGCGACGTCCTGGGCGGCAAGGTCTCCGACCTCACCCTCGACGTGGTGGCCGACGCCGTTGACCGTCGTTGGTCACAGGACATAGATCTGGTGATCGCACTCGAGCGACTAGCCGCGCAGGCGGCTTTCACTGTCGCCGAAGGCAATGGCACGCTCGACGCCACAGAAGAAGAGATGTTCCGCTTCGGACGAGCGGTCGATGCATCTGCGGAGTTGCAGATGGCACTGAACGATCCCGCCCAAACTCCGGCAACGAAAGCGGCAATCGTCCGCGATCTCTTGTCCGGACGTGCTACTGCAGCAACCCAACAGGTTCTAGAAGCGACCGTGGGGCGACTCCACGGACAGCGCCTGGATTCGGCCATCGACTCTTTGTGCGAACTCGCTGCGCGTCAGCGGGATCGAGTCGTGGCCGAGATTCGAGTGGCAGCGCCCCTCACCGACGAGCAATCGCGTCGCTTGGTCTCTGCCTTGAGCACCGTGAGCGGACGCACCGTTCGACTGAATGTCGCGATCGACCCGACCGTGATGGGAGGCGTACACGTGACCATCGGCGACGAAGTGATCGATGGAACTGTTGCGTCTCGACTCGAGCAAGCCCGCCGAGCAGTACTCGGCTAGACAAAAACCAATACAGGATCGAAGAACGCCCGCACTGCGGGCCCGATGAAGGAAGCAGGACACCATGACGGAGCTGACGATCCGGCCGGAAGAGATCCGGGACGCGATCGAGCGGAACGTCGCGGCGTACTCGCCGTCCACCGCCCGTGAAGAGGTAGGCCGTGTTACCGAAATAGGTGACGGCATCGCCCGCGTCGAAGGCCTCCACTCGGCCATGACCAACGAGCTCTTGGAGTTCGAGGGAGGCCTGCTCGGCGTCGCCCTCAACCTCGACGTTCGTGAGATTGGTGTTGTGCTGCTCGGTGATGGCGCGCACATCGAAGAAGGCCAGGCTGTCCGCCGCACCGGTGAGGTCTTGTCTGTTCCGGTCGGGGACGCCTTCCTCGGCCGTGTGGTGGATCCACTGGGCAACCCGATTGATGGACTCGGTCCGATCGAGGCCGAGACGCGTCGCGCGCTCGAGGTTCAAGCACCCACGGTCGTCCAGCGTCAGCCGGTGAAGGAACCAATGCTCACGGGCATTAAGGCGATCGACTCCATGACCGCGATCGGTCGCGGACAGCGTCAGTTGATCATTGGCGACCGGCAAACCGGCAAGACGGCTGTCTGCCTGGACACAATTCTCAACCAGCGCGAGAACTGGAAGTCCGGTGATCCCAGCAAGCAGGTGCGCTGCATCTACGTGGCGATCGGTCAAAAGGGCTCCACGATCGCGTCGGTGAAGGGCGCGCTCGAGGAATATGGCGCCATGGAGTACACCACCATCGTTGCTGCTCCGGCATCGGATCCCGCGGGCTTCAAGTACCTTGCCCCGTACACCGGTTCGGCCATCGGCCAGCACTGGATGTACGGCGGCAAGCACGTGCTGATTGTGTTCGACGATCTGTCCAAGCAGGCCGAGGCATACCGCGCCGTCTCGCTGTTGCTTCGTCGTCCGCCAGGCCGCGAGGCCTACCCAGGGGACGTCTTCTACTTGCACAGCCGCCTGTTGGAACGCTGCGCGAAACTCTCCGATGAGATGGGTGCTGGGTCCATGACCGGGCTGCCGATCATCGAGACCAAGGCGAACGACGTTTCGGCATTCATCCCAACCAACGTCATCTCGATCACCGATGGGCAGTGCTTCTTGGAGTCCGACCTGTTCAACTCCGGTGTGCGCCCCGCCATCAACGTCGGCATCTCGGTGTCCCGCGTGGGTGGTTCAGCACAGCCCAAGGCGATGAAGAAGGTCGCCGGCCAGCTGCGTTTGAACCTCGCCCAGTTCCGTGAACTTGAGGCGTTCGCAGCCTTCGGCTCGGACCTCGACGCGGCCTCCAAGGCCCAGCTTGAGCGTGGATCGCGGCTCGTCGAGTTGCTCAAGCAGCCCCAATACCAGCCACAGCCGATGGAGCGCGAGGTCGTCTCGGTGTGGGCCGGCACAACCGGACGTCTCGACGACGTCCCGGTTGAAGACATCCGTCGCTTCGACGCAGAGTTCTTGGACTACGTCGAGCGCAACCACGGACAGGCCCTCGATGCCATCCGAACCACGACGGATCTCTCTGATGACACGATCAGCGTTCTGGATCGGGCAATCATCGATTTTAAGAAGCAGTTCACTACATCGTCGGGTCAGTTGCTGGTCAACGATGAGCCGGTGGCAGCGCTCGAAGATGACGAGATCGATCCCACGCAGATCAAGCGGTCGGTGCGAGGCTGATCCATGGGTGCGCAGCTCAGGGTCTTCCGACGACGGATTCGTTCCGTCCAGGCGACCAAGAAGATCACCAAGGCGATGGAGTTGATTGCGTCATCGCGAATCGTCAAGGCGCAACAACGCCTCGACGCTTCGATGCCTTACCTGACGCAACTAGTCGACGCCGTGTCTGCCGCCGCGTCGCATGCGTCGGATGTTTCCAAGCACCCGCTGACCGCCAAGGCGGCCAAGCAAGAAAGTGCTGCCATCTTGGTGATCACCGCCGACCGCGGTCTTGCGGGTGCGTACTCCACGAATGCCATCAAGGAAGGCGAGGCCCTCACGCGCAACCTGAGCGAAAAGGGAATGAAGGTCATTCCCTTCGTTGTTGGCCGCAAAGGCGTTTCGTACTACCGGTTCCGAGGACGCGCCATGGGTGGTGAATACACGGGCTTCACTGATCAACCCACGTATGCCGACGCCAAGCGCATCGGTGAGGATCTCCTCTCCGCCTTTCACGGAGACGAAGCTGGCGCCGGGGGAGTCGACGAAATCCACGTTGTCTACACGCAGTTCGTCAACATGGGTACCCAGGAGACTCGCGTGCGACGGATCTTGCCCCTCGAGGTGGTCGACGAGGTTGTCGAGACCACTGAGGGCGGCATGCCGTTCCCGCTGTATGAGTTCGAGCCCGGCCCCGAGGCGGTTCTCGACGCGCTCCTGCCGCGCTACATCGAGCAGATGGTGTACCTGTCTCTGCTTACGTCGGCGGCCTCCGAGCACGCGGCACGCCGACGAGCGATGAAATCCGCGACCGATAACGCAGAGGAACTGATTCGCTCACTCACTCGCCAAGCCAACCAGGCTCGGCAGGCCGAAATCACCCAAGAAATCAGTGAGATCGTCGGCGGCGCCGACGCTCTGTCCGCATAAGACGTAACGCCAACGAAGCAAGCTGACGCAGAAGGAAGAGGAACGACAATGACCGCAACGACTGAGACCACCACCGGCGTCGGGCGCGTAGCCCGCGTGACAGGCCCGGTCGTCGACGTGGAGTTCCCCGTCGAGGCGATGCCCGAACTGTTCAACGCACTGACGGTTGACGTTTCCTTCGATCAGGGAGACGAGGGTGGGGGTACACACACGCTTACTCTCGAAGTGGCCCAGCACATCGGCGACAACATGGTGCGCGCCATCTCCATGCAGCCCACCGACGGTCTCGTCCGTGGTGCCCCGGTCACGGACTCCGGGAACGCCATCACGGTGCCGGTGGGTGACGTGACCAAGGGCCACGTGTGGAACACCCTGGGTGTGCCGCTGGACGTGGAAGAGTCGACCCTCGATATCAAGGAGCGGTGGAGCATCCACCGCCAAGCGCCGGCCTTCGATCAGCTCGAGTCCAAGACCGAGGTCTTCACCACCGGCATCAAGGTCATCGACCTTCTGACCCCGTACGTGAAGGGCGGCAAAATCGGTCTGTTCGGCGGGGCCGGCGTGGGCAAGACCGTGCTCATCCAGGAAATGATCTACCGCGTTGCCGAGAACTTCGGTGGTGTGTCGGTGTTCGCGGGCGTGGGGGAGCGCACCCGTGAGGGCAACGACCTCTTCTTGGAAATGACCGAATCCGGTGTTATTGAAAAGACCGCGCTGGTTTTCGGCCAGATGGATGAGCCACCGGGCACTCGCCTTCGAGTTGCCCTGGCGGCGCTGACCATGGCCGAGTACTTCCGTGATGTGCAAAAGCAGGACGTGCTGCTATTCATCGACAACATCTTCCGCTTCACGCAGGCTGGATCCGAGGTTTCTACGCTGCTCGGTCGCATGCCGTCGGCTGTGGGCTACCAGCCCACCTTGGCCGACGAAATGGGCCAGTTGCAAGAGCGCATCACCTCCACGCGTGGTCACTCGATCACCTCGTTGCAGGCGATCTACGTCCCTGCTGACGACTTGACCGACCCAGCCCCGGCTACGACGTTCGCTCACCTCGACGCCACCACGGTGTTGTCGCGGCCGATCTCCGAGTTGGGTATCTACCCGGCTGTGGACCCGTTGGATTCAACCTCGCGCATCCTCGATCCGCGCTACATCGGCGAGGAGCACTACCAGGTCGCTGCTCGCGTTAAAGAGATTCTGCAGCGCTACAAAGACCTGCAAGACATCATCGCGATTCTCGGTATCGACGAGCTCTCAGAAGAAGACAAGATCATCGTCGGACGCGCTCGCCGCATCCAGCGCTTCTTGTCGCAGAATATGTTCGTGGCAGAGGCCTTCACGGGCCAACCCGGCTCGTTCGTGCCGATCGAAGAGACGATCGCTTCGTTCAAGAAGCTCGCGGAGGGCGATTACGACCACCTGCCCGAGCAGGCATTCTTCATGTGCGGCGGCATCGAGGACGTCGAGCGCAAGGCTGCTGAATTGGAGAAGAAGTAGTCGTGGCCGAAAGTTCGGTTCTCCAGGTTGCGGTCGTCTCCGCCGAACGACTGCTGTGGCAGGGCGAGGCGAAGTCGGTCGTTGCCAAGACGCCTGAAGGGGAGATCGGCATCCTGCCGGGTCACGAGCCCGTGCTCGCGCTGCTGCTTGAAAGCCCTTTGCGAATCGAAGAGGCCGACGGCTCGAAGATGATGGTGGCTGTCCACGGAGGATTCTTCTCCGTGGACTCCAATAAGGTAAACGTCATCACCGAGGTTGCCGAGATGGCGGAGGACATTGATCTTGAGCGAGCGCAGGCGGCGCTCTCTCGGGCGCAAAGTGCCGGTGAGGACGAGAACCGTTCCGCCATCAAGCGCGCTGAGACCCGCATCACTGTCGCCGGTGCCGCAAAGGGTCTTCGCTAGCCGGAATCCCGCGGTATCCGGACCTCCACCCGAAGTCCCCGGGCGCAACGACCAAGACGTTCTTCCCGGATTCCGGGGGTAACGTCCTCTCCCTCCCGGATACCGGCGGAAACAAAGTGTTTGTCCCGGAAACCGGCAAAAGCGGTGGATACTAGGAGCGAGCTCCGGGTTGCCAGAGGATGTCGTTTCCGCCATTGGCAACCCGCGACAAAATGAAAAGCAGGTCGCTGAGGCGGTTCAAGTACGTGGCGGTGAGTGGGTTCATACCGCCGTGGTACATGTCCAAAGCGGACCAGGTGGTCCGCTCGGCACGCCGGACAACAGTGCGCGCAACGTGTAGGTGTGCCGCGGCGATGGAGCCTCCTGGCAGCACGAAGGACCGCAGTGGCTCGAGTTGCTCGTTGTAGTGATCGCAGGCCTTTTCGAGGGCTTCGACGTAGGAGTCCGTGATCCGCAGAGGCGGATACTCGGGATTTTCAATTACCGGCGTACACAAGTCGGCACCCACATCAAAAAGATCGTTTTGGATCGACGTGAGTAGCGCGCGAACTTCGTCGGCAATGCCACCGTGAGCAAGGACCACCCCGATGGCGCAGTTAGCCTCATCGACGTCGGCGTATGCCTTCAAGCGAGGGTCGTTCTTACCCGTCCTGCTCATGTCGCCCAATGAGGTGGTGCCGTCGTCGCCGGTTCGGGTGTATATGCGCGTCAAATTGACCATGGCTCGACCCTAGGCCACATCTGGCCTGCTCGCTCGTACGATGCCAGCGTGGAGCCGTTACTAGAAACCCACCCGGAGGCGGGCGAAGTTCTCCGAGTGGGAGGTGGCACTCGACTCGAGGGCACGGTGAGGGTGCAGGGAGCCAAGAACTCAGTCTTGAAGTTGATGTCGGCTGCGCTACTCGCCCAGGGAACCACCACCATCACCAATGTCCCGAACATTCTGGACGTGAAGATCATGTCCGAACTGCTTCGCCGATTGGGTTGCGACGTGGTCTACGACGTCGAGGCCGGAACGGTGGTGATCACCGTTCCTGAGCGTCCCCATCATCGGGCTGACTACGACCTTGTTAGGCGTATGCGCGCATCAATCTGTGTGCTCGGACCCCTGTTATCTCGTTGCGGTGAAGCCGATGTGGCGATGCCGGGGGGAGACAACATCGGGTCTCGAGGACTAGATCTCCATATTGATGGCCTTCAGCGCATGGGTGCACATGTGGTGAACGAACACGGCTACCTGATCGCAACATCCGATCAGTTACATGGCGCGGATGTATGGCTTGATTTCCCAAGTGTGGGGGCGACCGAGACGTTAGTCATGGCCGCGGTTTTGGCGGATGGAAAGACGACGATAGATAACGCAGCCCGCGAGCCGGAAATCGTCGACATCTGCACGATGCTTGTCTCCATGGGTGCTTCCATCGACGGCATCGGCACGTCTGCGCTCACCATCGAGGGTGTCGATGCGCTGCATCCGGTTGAACATCGAACTGTTCCTGATCGAATCGTTGCAGGAACCTGGGCTGTTGCCGCTGCCATTACCCGTGGATCGATAACGATCGCTGACGCCAATCCCGATCACCTCCACATTGCGCTCGATAAATTGATCTCGGCGGGTGCTTCGGTGCGGTCTACGGGAGATGGCTTCACAGTCAGTATGGATTCACGACCCAAAGCCGTGGATATCGTGACGTTGCCCTTCCCAGGATTCCCCACGGACTTGCAGCCGCAGTTCATCGCCTTGAACGCCATTGCCGATGGTGCTGCATTGGTAACAGAGAACCTTTTCGAGGCGCGCTTTCGATTCGTGCGGGAATTAGCCCGTCTCGGTGCAGATGTCCGTACGGACGGGCATCATGCGCTCATTCGAGGCCGTGAGGGATTGTCGGGTGCTCCAGTAGAGGCAACGGACATTCGAGCCGGCGCCGGCCTTGTTCTCGCTGGGCTCGTCGCCGAAGGGACAACCGAGGTGTATGGGGTGGGACACATCGATCGCGGCTATGCGGGGCTAGTCGATGACTTGCGTCGACTGGGTGCGCGTGTGGAGCGATCGGCCACTACGGCGATGTAAGTACGCTGCGAGCGCGACTTTCGTCCGCGGGCCAGACCATTACTCGGGGACCATCCAGAGTCGATGCGAGATTCGCACGAATCCCTGCATCCTCGAGTCGCCGTCGGAGAATCTCACCCTCGACGTAGTTGGTGGGTGTAGCGATCGGGACGAGCATGCCGTATTGGTCGGCCGTACCCGGCTTGGCTGCTGCTGCGACCACGGAGGTCTTCTTGGAGCTGAAGGCCCACCGCAGAAGCAGAACCATCACCCCCATCGCGATAAAGGCCACGACGGGTCCGAAGAGGTACGAGAAGGAGCCCACGCGCTTATCGTGCTCGCTTCCGGCCAGATGCGCCACCGGGGGTTCGCGGTGGCCCGTACGCTGACGCCATGACGGGCAAAGGCGGTGGCGGCGTGGTCCCTGAGCGCCCCTGGCTCATGCGGACCTACGCCGGGCACTCGTCGGCTTCAGCGAGCAATGAACTCTTTCGCCGCAACCTGGACAAGGGCCAAACGGGTCTTTCAGTAGCGTTCGATCTACCCACGCAAACTGGATATGACCCAGATTCCCCCATGGCTGCTGGAGAGGTGGGCAAGGTCGGGGTTCCGATCGCGCACCTGGGAGATATGAGGCGACTCTTCGCCGACATCCCCCTTGATCGAATGAACACCTCGATGACCATCAACGCCACGGCAATGTGGCTGCTGGCTTTGTACGAAGTGGTGGCCGAAGAGCAGGGGGTGGACCCACGCGAGCTGCAAGGAACCACGCAGAACGACATCATCAAGGAGTACTTGAGCCGCGGAACCTACATATTCCCGCCGGGTCCATCGCTGCAGTTGATCACGGACATGATCGTGTTCTCCGTGAATGAGATCCCACGGTGGAATCCGATCAACATCTGCAGTTACCACTTGCAAGAGGCAGGTGCCACGCCAACACAGGAGATCGCCTTCGCTTTAGCAACCGCAATTGAGGTACTTGATCGCGTCAAGGCGTCAGGACGCATCCCCGAGGGTCAATTCGGCGAGGTAGTTGCTCGCATGTCCTTTTTCGTCAATGCCGGCGTGCGCTTCATTGAAGAGATGTGCAAGATGCGAGCCTTCGTGGAGATGTGGGACACGATCACCCAGGAGCGCTATGGCATTACCGATCCCAAGCAGCGACGCTTCCGCTACGGGGTACAGGTGAACTCACTTGGTCTTTCTGAAATTCAGCCGGAAAATAACGTCTACCGGATCATGATGGAGATGCTCGCTGTAACGCTGTCCAAAGATGCACGTGCTCGCGCTGTTCAGCTTCCTGCGTGGAACGAGGCCTTGGGCCTGCCGCGCCCGTGGGATCAGCAGTGGTCCCTGCGGATGCAGCAAATCCTCGCGTACGAAACAGATCTGTTGGAATACGACGATCTATTCGAAGGTTCGCCTGTGATTACGCAGAAGGTCGATCGAATGATCGACGAGGCAACGAGTGAACTCCAGCGCATTCTCGACCAGGGCGGTGCAGTTGCGGCTGTCGAGAACGGATACATGAAAGGTGAACTCGTAGCTTCGCTGACCCGTCGACGCGCGCGCATCGAGTCCGGCGACATCACGGTGGTGGGCGTCAACGCCTTCCAATCCAGCGAGCCGAGTCCCCTTCAGGTCGAGGGGGAGAACGCCGTGTACGTGGTTGACCCTGCTGTGGAAGTTGAGGCCATCGAGAGCATCCATACCTGGCGTGCCCATCGCAACAAGGGCGACGCTGAGCAGGCACTCGAGCGATTGTCGAAAGCTGCGGCGTCTGGCTCGGACCTCATGGTTCCGAGCATCGAGTGTGCCCGAGCCGGAGTCACAACGGGGGAGTGGGCCGGTGTGCTGCGCGAAGTATTTGGCGAGTTCCGGGCACCCACGGGCATTGATGCTGCACCTGCCATAGTTCCGGCATCGGAGGGGAACGATGCTGCGCCGATGGCGACCGTGGCGGCACGGGTCCGGGGTCTCGCTCAACAGCGCGGCCGTCCTTATCGGTTCTTGGTTGGTAAGCCTGGTCTCGATGGACACTCCAACGGTGCTGAACAGATCGCGGTTAGGGCGCGCGATGCAGGGTTCGAGGTCATCTATCAGGGCATACGCCTTACGCCCGAACAGATCGTCGATGCCGCGATTGCCGAAGATGTTGATGTTGTTGGTTTGTCGATTCTGTCCGGATCGCACCGGTCTCTCGTGCCGGCCATTGTCACAGGCCTGTCTGCGGCAGGTGCATCGGAGGTAGTGGTGGTCGTGGGAGGAATCATTCCAGACGAAGATGCGCAATGGCTCAAGACGCAAGGAGTGGCTGAAGTGTTCACCCCGAAGGACTTCGACGTTGCGTCGATCCTTGACCGCATCGTCGGTCACCTCGCTCCGTAGGCTGATTTCGTGCGTTTGGTAGTGAGTCGTTGCACGGTGGACTACCAAGGTCGACTCTCGGCCCACCTCCCCGAAGCGGTACGCGTCATCATGGTCAAGGCAGACGGCTCTGTCTTGGTCCATGCCGACGGGGGTTCCTATAAGCCCCTCAACTGGATGAGTCCGCCGTGTCGCCTCACTGAAACCCATGAGGAAGTGCTCACGTGGATCGTGGAGAACAAGGCCGGGGAGCAATTGACAATCATCTTGCACGAGATCCTGCACGACTCCGAGCACGAACTCGGTGTCGATCCGGGATTGGTCAAGGACGGGGTGGAGGCACACCTGCAGAAGCTCCTGGCCGAACACGCCGCTGCGTTCGGCTGGACGTTGGTGCGTCGCGAGTACCCCACAGCGATCGGCCCCGTTGACCTGCTGTGTCGGGACACCACTGGCACGAGCGTTGCTATCGAGGTGAAGCGGCGCGGGGAAATCGATGGGGTGGAACAACTCACTCGATATCTGGATCTACTCAACCGGGACCCACTCTTGGCTC
>JAQCBM010000288.1 GCA_027729865.1 Actinomycetota bacterium | reverse complement strand
CGCACTCCGCTCGGCTGCTAACTCCAGCGCGTGCTCGGCTTCATTTTTGGTTTCGTACGGTCCCAGCCGCTCAGAATTAGGGCAGCCATCATGCGGCTCTACTTGCTTGTGTTCGAGGCAGTAATACCAACTCACGGACTGTCCCTTTCGCTCCGACGTGGTGCTCATCTGGCGTTCCGCTCGCTAATCTACTGCGCCCGTACACTCCAGGACGTGAGCACGACCATCCGGCAACCCCTAACGCCCGGTCGCATTTCCCCGCGGCGTTCAGTACCCGACTCAATCCAGCGTCCCGAATATGTGGATCGCCCCGCGCCGACACCCTTCGCCGGCTCGGACATCCAAACGCCCGACATCATCGAGGCCATGCGGATTGCCGGCCGGATCGCCGCCGATGCCCTGCAGGAAGTCGGGAGGAACATCCGGCCAGGAATCAGCACCGATGAGCTCGATCGCATTGGGCACGAGTACCTGTGTGATCACGGCGCATACCCCTCCACGCTGGGGTACCGGGGCTTCCCGAAGTCCTTGTGCTCGAGCGTGAACGAAGTGATTTGCCACGGCATTCCTGACTCCACGGAGCTCGTGGACGGCGACATCTGCAACATAGATATCACCGCCTTCATCGGTGGAGTCCACGGAGACACGAATGCAACGTTCCTGGTGGGAGACGTTCGCGAAGAAGTCCGTCTCCTTGTAGAGCGGACTCATGAGGCGACTATGCGGGCCATCAATGCCGTCCAACCAGGTCGGCCGCTCAGCGTGGTAGGTCGGGTGATCGAAAGTTACGCCAAGCGCTTCGACTACGGGGTGGTCCGGGACTTCACGGGGCATGGCATCAGCACCGCGTTCCACAGCGGTCTGGTGGTACCGCACTACGACGACCCTCAAATGTCGGTAGAACTCCAGGAGGGTATGACTTTCACGATCGAGCCGATGCTGACGTTGGGAACGTACGACTACGACATCTGGGACGACGGGTGGACCGTGGTGACGAAGGACAGGAGTTGGACCGCCCAATTCGAGCACACGATCGTGGTCACTCCCGACGGTGCCGAGATCCTCACCTCACCGAGCTCCGCGCACTGACAATGGCCCGCGAACATGACGCGCCCGTATGGCCGCACGACGTCCGGACGCTCGCGGTAGACGTCGGAGGTAGCGGTATCAAGGCCGCGGTTCTCGATTCCGCAGGCGTGCTCCTAGTCGATCGAGTTCGCATGGACACCCCTTATCCGTGTCCACCCGAACTGTTTGTCGCCAGCATCGTGGACTTGGTATCGACCCTTCCTCGGGCCCACCGAGCATCCATCGGATTCCCTGGCCTTGTGCGTGATGGTCGAGTCATCGAAGTGCCGTCCTTATCGCGCGCCACCTACGACGGCACCGCTGATCCCGAGCTCGCTGCGCGCTGGCACGGCTTCGACCTCGGCCACGAACTCGCACACGTCCTCGATATCCCGACCCTGGTGGTCAACGACGCCGACATGCAGGCCTGCGCGGTGGTGGAAGGGTCCGGGATGGAATTCGTCCTCACTTTGGGAACGGGTGTGGGTACGGCGCTTTTCAATGACGGTCACCTCCTGCCCCACCTCGAGCTCTCGCACGGTCCATTCCGCGAAGGCCAAACCTTCGACATCGCCCTCGGCAACGTGGAACGCAAGCGAATCGGCAAGAAGCGTTGGGTCGCCCGTGTTCGCGAGGCGATCGCGGACTTCGACGAAATGATCATCTTCGATCGCATCTACGTAGGGGGCGGAAACGCTAAGCACCTCGAACCGAGCGATGTTGGTCCCAAGGGCCTCATCGTGTCCAACCAGGCTGGGGTTATCGGCGGCGTACGGCTCTGGGATGTGGTGGCATCAAGCGTCCACCATCGCATCTAGTGCGCTTCCCAAACGGTTGAGCCCTAAAGTAATCGGGTGACCACGTGGCTCAGTGAAGACGAACAGCGCGCTTGGCGTGCCTGGATCGCGGCTTCGAACACACTGAACCACCGACTCAGCGCAGATCTCCAAAGTCAACACGGCCTCACGCTTGCCGACTACGAGATCCTGGTCCAACTGTCCGAGCATCCCGACCGCAAGCTTCGTATGAGCGAACTAGCCGAAGCAACGCTGGCATCTCGCAGTCGCTTGAGTCATCAGGTAGACCGACTAGTGAAGCGCGGTCTGGTAGAGCGTCAGGAGTGCGAGTTCGACAAGCGCGGATCATTCGCTGCCCTCACCGACCAAGGGTGGAAGGCCATCGTCGCTGCCGCACCCGACCACGTTGAAAGTGTGCGAACGTATCTGGTGGACGTCCTCACACCTCAAGAGTTCGATGCACTGGGTCGAGCGTGCCGCAAGGTCTCCGACCACGTAGCTCACGTCGACTAGTAGGTCACGTGGGCTAGGAACGGCCAAACTCGGTGACCTTGTAAGTCTCGCCTGTGGCGTCGTAAGTAATCCAGGTGCCCACCTGCTGCCCATCCTTGAATCGACCGGACCGCTTGATGGTTCCGTCGCGACGGAACCACTCCCACGCGCCATGCATCTGACCAGACTTCATCTTGCCTGTGGCCTTCAGCCACCCGTTGGAATAGAACTCCTTCAGCTGCCCGTTAGGGCGGGGAAACGATCCGTTTATCTCGTCGATCCGCGCGGCGATGATGGCCTTGACAACGCTGGCCTTCATGGGCTTGTCCCGATCGAAGTGAATCGTGCCCTTGGTGATCGTGAAATCGGCAAGCTTCTCCCCCAGCGCCTCAATGACTCCTGGCCCAGGAAACACGCTGTTGTGGCCTTGAAACCCCAACATCGACAGCACCAGTTCACCGTCGATCCGAAGGGACGGCATGTTCCAGGCGATGCACTGTTCAGCTCCGGGCAAACTGTCCACGGCCAGGGCCCATGTCTCCAGAAGGGCGTGGGCCTGCTTCTCGGGAAACCCACCGAAGACCGCCAGTAAGTCCTCCGGAGGGGTGAGATTTGCCGGCACAAGATGAACCTTGCCACTTTCGGTTCAACGAATCGACCCCTAGCATTCTCCGGTGGCTTTGACGTCCAGCGACTACGGCGCCGACTACTTCGCGAATGTGTACGGCGCAGCCTCCGAGACGGGGGAACCCTCGCAAACCTGGATCGACCGCGCCCGTGACCAGCTCCTGGTCACCATCGCAGCTCAGTACTCACCTCGACCCCTCGAGGAATCCGATGTGGTCGACGTGGGCTGCGGCTATGGCTGGCTGCTGGACAACTTCACTTCTGCCCACAGGCTCTGTGGATCGGACATCTCCGAGCACGCGATCGTCATGGCGAAGAACCGCCATGCGGACACGGAGTATCGCCAAGCGGATCTGTTGGACGGCCCACCTTTCGAGGGCACCTTCGACATCGTGCTGGCGGTGAATCTCATCGAGCATCTGACCGATCCGGCAGCCGGCGTCAAGTCAATCCGCGGGTTATGCCGCCCCGGT
>JAQCBM010000287.1 GCA_027729865.1 Actinomycetota bacterium | reverse complement strand
GACGGATGTAGCCGAAGATGTAGTCACACGGAGGATTCGGATGGATACACCATGAACGAAGCCAACAATCACTCACCCGCGAGTCCCTCGCTCGCCAGCACAGTCATCGAGGCCATGGAAGCAATGGTCCAGGACTTCGACTACGTCGACCTGGCGTCGTCTCTGGTGTCCTCCGCGATCGATCTACTCGAAGCCGACGCCGTGGGCGTGATGATCAGCGATACAACGCAGCTGCTGCACGTGGTAGCCGCATCTGATGAAGATATGCGTACGCTTGAGATCTTCGAAATCCAGGCTGATGAAGGACCGTGCCTGGATTCCTGGTATTCGGGACGACTCGTCACCTCCGATGACTTGGCCAATGACGATCGCTGGGACACGTTCCGGCGCCGTGCTTTGGATCTGGGTTTCCACTCTGCGCTCGGTGCACCCATGCGACTGCGTGATCACAACATCGGTGCCTTGAATGTGTTGTGGAAGGAACCGAACTCCGCCACGCACCGTGCGATCCAGGCCGCCCAAGCCCTTGCCGACCTTGCCGCCCTCGGACTAACCAGCCGAGCTGTGCCATCCGAGGCGACGTTCCTCGCCGAGCAGATCCAACGGACCATCAACGCGCGAGTGACAATCGAACAAGCTAAGGGAATGCTCGCCGAGCAAGACAACTCGGATATGAATAGTGCTTACAACCTGATGCGTGACTATTCACGCGCAAGCAACTCCCACCTGATCGACACTGCTGAACGGGTGATTCGCCGGGAACTGACGGCGTCGGACTTGCGCCAAGCGGCGCATTCACCACGCCGGCAGTGAACGATTCCCTAGGGCTGAGTTGCTAGACGACTAGAAGCAGGCTCCAGTCTCAACGCGCCGGGTGCATTTGCCGGCACGACCGGGTGACGTGGAGCCACCACAGGCACCGGGATGTACTCCGAGCCCACCGGTGGCCGTTGATCAGCCTGCCCCTTGTTCGGCCACATAGCCATGGCTCGTTCAGCCTGAGCAGTAATGGTCAACGACGGATTCACGCCGAGGTTCGCAGTGATGGTTGAGCCGTCCACGACGTGCAAGCCTTCGTAGCCGAATACTCGGTGGTAGGCATCGACCACGCCACTGTCCTCGTCCGCCCCGATCACGCACCCACCTACGAAGTGGGCCGTCAAAGCAGCGTCGAAGTTCTCGAACACACTCGCGCCCGGCACTCCACCGATCTTGTCCGCGACCCTGCGCACCACGTCCTGCGCTACCGGCATGTAGGTGGGGGCCGGCGTGGACTGGCTCTGGTCGGTGGTCAGCCGCCATCTGCCGAACCTTCCCCGCTTGCCGGTCAAGGTAAGCGAGTTATCGACCGGCTGCATGACCAACGAGATAACCGTGCGCTCAGACCACTTGCGCACGTTGAACAGTTGCGCCGCAACTCCCGGCTGGCGTAGCAACTCTTGCGCCCACACTCTCCACCTCGGCACCCCAGCCCGCGGCTGGGTGAGCACCGACTGCAGCAGACCCATCGAGTTCGAACCCTTGCCGTAGCGGACCGGCTCCACGTGGGTGTTGTCGTCGGGGTACCAACTCGAGGTGATAGCCACTCCTTCGGTGAAGTCCTCACCGGTGGTGGTGACAGTCCGTGCGACCGCACCCAAGATGGATTCGGAATTGGTGCGCGATAGTCGGCCGAGCATGCGGGACAGGCGCGGGAGCCGGCCTTCATCCTTCATGCGGTGCAGCAGTTTTTGCGTGTTGTAGGTACCGGCCGCCACGACCACCTGTTCGGCCGTGTGCCAGCGACGGATGCGGTTGCCCACGGTTCCGGTGAACTGGGTCTCAATCCGGTAGCCACCGCCGGGGAGCGGATCGATCCCCACCACCGTGGTCATCGGATAGATGCGAGCCCCGGCCAACTCGGCGAGGTGCAGGTAGTTCTTGGGCAGAGTGTTCTTGGCGCCCCAGCGGCAACCGGTCATGCACTCCCCGCACTCGATGCATCCGGTGCGCGAAGGTCCGCGACCACCGAAGTACGGATCCGGCGCGGTGACACCCGGCGTTCCGAAATACACCCCCACCGGAGTCATCCGGAAGGTATGACCCACACCCATGTCGTCGGCAACCTGCTTCATCACGATGTCCGAGGGCGTCATGGTCGGGTTATCCGCAATGCCGAGCATGCGGCCGGCTTGGTCGTAGTACGGCGCGAGTTCACTCGCCCAGTCGGTAATGCCCGACCACTGCGGATCGGTGAAGAATCGATTGCCCGGGACGTACAGCGTGTTCGCGTACACGAGCGAACCACCGCCCACGCCAGCACCAGCCAACACCGCAACGTCCTTCAGCACATGAATGCGCTGGATACCGAACATGCCCAGCAAAGGAGCCCACAGGAACTTGCGCAGATCCCACGAGGACTTCGCGAAGTCTTGATCCCGGAACCGGCGACCGGCCTCAAACACCCCGACCCGGTAACCCTTCTCGGTCAACCGGAGCGCGGAAACAGATCCACCGAAGCCAGAGCCGATGATCGCGACATCGAGGTCGAACACGACCGGATCGCTATTTGGCGCAGCCACGTGACCTCGCACCCCCTCTACTTCAAACCCAGCTTCTTCATCACACCCATTGCCCCCGCAAGGGTGTCACCCCAACGCTCATCTGACCACCCGAATTGCGGACCGAATCCCAAAGCCCGCTGGGTGGCGATCGTCTGCGCCTCGGTGTACTTGAGCATTCCCTCATCCCCGTGCCGGCGGCCAAGCCCCGAGGCCCCCATGCCGCCCATCGGCGCACGCTTGCTCGCCCAGGCGGCCGCGTATCCCTCGTTCACGTTCACCGTGCCAGCACGCAGTTGCCGGGCGATCGCCTGGGCTGCGCGATGGTCGCGGCTGACCACCGATGCGTTCAGGCCGTACTCGGTGTCGTTCGCTCGGCGCACCGCTTCTTCATCCGAGGCCACCGGATACACCGCCACCACCGGCCCGAAGGTCTCGACCGAACACAGCGTCATGGAATCGTCCACGCCCGTGAGGATGGTCGGTGCGAAGAAGTACGGACCAACGTCAGGGCGGGCCTTCCCACCAACAACGACGCTCGCCCCGCGTTCCACAGCATCGTCCACGTGCGCAGCAACGCGATCGAGCTGCTTTTGAGAGATCAAAGATCCGACGTCCGATCCCCAGCCCACGTGCGCGGACATGCGCAACGCTTCGGTTCTGCGCGCAAATGCAGCAAGAAACGCCTCGAACTCACTCTCGTGCACGTAGATACGTTCCATGGAGATGCATAGTTGCCCTGAGTTCGAGAAGCTGCCGCGCACCGCGATGGATGCCGCCCACTCCGGTTCGGCATCTGCGCGCACGATCATCGCGTTCTTGCCGCCGAGTTCCATCGAGCAACCGATCAACCGCTCTCCACAGCGCTGCGCCACCTGCCGGCCCACTGCAGTGGATCCGGTGAACATCACGTAGTCA
>JAQCBM010000010.1 GCA_027729865.1 Actinomycetota bacterium | reverse complement strand
CGGCGAGGTCGGGGTTGTGGAGATTGATGACGTAGGTGCGGTAGGCGGTGGCGTTTCGATTGACCGTGAAGCCCTTCTGACGGAGGGCTCTGACCAGGACGTCCCGCTGCTGGTTGGCCGTGTCGCGGTCCAGATTCTCAGCCCCACCTAGGTCCGTTCGGAGTCGTATTGCGTGACCGCGAGCCCAGGCGGGCCGGTAGCGACCTGCGCGCAATCCTTCGAGCAGCTGAGCACCCGGACGCGTGGCCGTTCGCACCAGCAGATTCGGTCGATCTCCTCGGACACGTGGCGCGACGTCGTCGAGCTCGATGACAACGACCGCGTACGAGTTGTTGCCGGTCGGCTCACCGGACACGGTGTTCTTCATATGCATGAGGGCGTCAGACACGCAATTGAGTATCTCTTCCTTCGCTCACGTGAATGGTATTTGCAATGCAAGGGTGGTTAGACACCAAGGACTCGTTATCGCTTGACCATGCGTGCGGGACTTGATAAGTCATGTCCCCGTGATTGGGGGTTTAGCCAGCATCGGCCTCGCAGTCGCCTACATCGCAACCGCGTGGAACGGCTTCAGCGACGAGTTCCAGCCGGGATCCGCCGTGATTGGCTTCGTCGTCGTGTTTGTCGCAGGCCTGATCTTCTTTCCGAGGACAACAGGTATTGCATTGGTGCCAACCGGCTTGCTGACTCCCGTTTGCTTCGTGATTGCACTCCTCCGGGTCGGCCTCAGCACCGGCTTTGCCGCTCTCGGCATCGGTGTTGCTGCCTTGCTTGGGGGTTGGGTGATTGCGGCGGTGCGCCCCGACGCAGTGGATTGGATGCGGTAGGCATTGAGACATTGCGTCGTCATCCTCAAAGGAGCCGAAGTGAGAATTCTTGGACAAACGAGCGGTTCCGAAGAAGCTTCCGGCGAAGCAAGCTGCTCCGCACAAGCTGGTGCGAAACAGCGTCGTTGACGTTTGAGGACATCGACCCAGAAAGAGACGTTGCTGGCGTCGGTCGCGGGGTAGGCGAGGGAGGTTGGGTGCGACGCACATCATGGCCGGTTGCCACGGCAGGTCGGGATGAACAGGGCCACTTACCTCGGCGACTATTTACCCGCACCAGCCAACAAGTCTGAGGATGTGCTCACTCGCCTTCGGAAGGGACCTGATCGGGTTGAGGTCACCCTGGACAGTGTCAGGAAATGTTGCCCGGTAGGAAACGGACTCAGCTGCTACGTGAGGAAAGTTGGCGAGATCATCGAGCCGCAGAATTTCGATGCCTTCATCGGCCATGTCGTAGATGCGCGAGAACGTCACGGCAAACGGCCGCGAGTATCGAGGACTGTCACTCATTGTTGGATGGTGATAACCCACGCTCGGCTCCGAGCCATAGTTTTCGACCGTTTCCACGAACGAGTCTGCCAATTGATCACCTTGACGGGGTGAAGCTTCGCGGAGCAATTTGCAGATTCCTTCAACGAGCGTGGGGAGTGTGTTGTCTGGATTAGCGCCGTCGTCCCAGGTCAAGCCGATGCTCGCTACGTACAGTTGGCTTTCCTCGCCGCCGCCAACAGGAAATCCCACTTGCAGTTGACGCAGGTTGTTGAAGTTGTGCGAAGACTTTTGACCGGTGGTGGTTTTCACCTCGACGCCGATCGGGCCAATTTGGAAGTCGCGATCAGACCTCGTGAAGCCATGCCAAGTGTTGACGAGGTCAGGGATGTGATCCCTGTCGACGCTCAACGCGAGTGAGTGGAGTACCAGGAGTTCGCCAACGAGGCCAAGGATGACCTCGTTGGAGAGTTGGAGTTGTTGGAGCCAAACGTCAATCAAGCGCTCCGTCTTCGCGAATGCGCCGGCTGGGTTGTCTCGTACGCCTGCAGCAATTAGTTCGACGCAGATGAAGGCGGCCGCCTGCTCAAGGTGACTGCCGGTTGGCAAAAACAGGCGGTTGGCTCTGAACTCGCTTCCATCAATCTGGTCGTACCAAGTTTGATAGTCCATGTTCGCGTCGACTACCGGGGTGACGGCGACCAGCTGTTCGCTGTTGACGTAGATCTCAAGGTGTCCTGCGTGGTCTTTTGCGACGCCCAGTCGGTCCTCGATCAGCCATTCGATTGTTCGGGCTCGCGAGTTGCTCGAACGGTCCAGTTGGTGAACGCGCTCGCGAATGCGTTCGTACTCAAGGTCGGGGTCAGTCACTCGGTCCTCCATGGCGAGCGGCGAATTGATCAGGTCCACCGAGCGGTATCGCTAACCCAAGCCCGACGACCGGTTTGCGTTCAGTCTTTGCGACGCCGAACAAGATGAGTCCGTCTGCGCCCTCCGGGCGCCAACTGGGCATTTTGGAATCGTGCTTCGGTGTTTCGTTCCGGTAGTGGTAGTCGAACCACTTGTCGCCGTAGAAGGTTGCGCTCCCTGCGAGGCTGCTCACTCCGCCTCGGGGCTGGGAGCCCCAGCCCCCTTTGAAGGGCGTTACTCCGCGCGGCACCATCATTCTGATTCCGCGCAACCCGTCAAGTCCCTGTTCGTCAAACGGGGTGTCGTCGGAGCCGTACCGGATCCCAACATGGAACAGCGGTTTGTCTCGCACCTTGCGTGAAAGATCGACCTGGTTCCAGCGTGTTTGTCGACTGGCAGTGTCTACGAGTCCAGAAGTGTGACGAGTCGAAAGAGCTTCCCAAAGTCTGAAGTAGGCGGCGATCGAGTAGGGGCAGGTGTTGCTCGGCGACGTTCGTAGATCATCGGGTTGTAGTTCCGGTGGCCGATAAAACGCCGCTTCGGCAGACTCGTCTTCTGGAAAGACGACCTTCCCGAGTTGCTTCCATCTCCGGCCGTCCCATGCCTCAGGGTCCGGGTGGTAGCCGTGGAATCTGAGTTGGTCAAGGAGGTCCGCGGCCTGCAGGAGGCTCAGCGGCTTCGTGAGAATCCGACCCTCAGCTTTTCCCCGCACGATCAGTTCTTCGTGCGGTCCACGGGAGAAGCATTCGTTAAGGACCTTGAGATTGGGGTCGGGGGGTTCTGGAGACTGTGCGTTGGTTAGCCCTATCCACGGATAGGGCCCAACGCATAGGGGCACCGTGTTGATGTTCTGAATCTTGGCGGTCGCAAGTCGATCAAGTCCCTGGAGGACGGTTGGATCGGGAGCTGTCCCGGATCTCGCGGCTCCGCTGTTCATTTCGCGCAGGATCTGTTCTCGCAAGTAGGTGTCGTCATCGTGGTAGGCGAGGAAGTCCGCGCGTTGCGCGGGATCGAGGTAGACCTTTGTTAGATGAAGGTGACTGCCGCGGTAGCCGAACCAGCGCTGCATCTGCATACGAGTGTCTGCCACGCGTGTTGACCCGGGTCGCGTGAAGAGGGTTGTCGTCAGACCCTCGAGCGTGAGTCCCCGTGACATCACGTTGCCGGAGATGAAGATGGTGAACAGCGGGTCGCGGACGCGCCAACCGTCACTGTCAATAACTGGGTCGAAACTGGGGTGGTTGTCGGCACGCTCGTCACTGTTGACGACTGACATGCGCGTATGTGCGGCAACTTCGTCGATGATGAGTGCCTTGATCTCGCCCCAGTTCGCAGCACTTGGGCACAGTGGGGTTTGAGCGAGCGAGAACTCCGCCTGCACTCTTTTGGCCCGAGCGTTGTAGTCCTCTAAGCAACTGATCCAAGCTGCTTCATCACGTTCAATCGCTTGAGCGACGAGATCACGCGGGAGGCACTCGGTTGAGGCCGCGAAGGACCGACTAGTTGTCTCATCAGCTCCGAAAGCGCTGGCAAGAAGCCCGTCAGCGACCGCGAAGTGGTCGCCTGTCTCAGCCGCGGGGTGGATGAGCATGCAGTGCTGTGACGGTGTCAATTGTTTGGCTTCTACTGACGACTGGAATCGTGCATCCCGTGACGCACTTGGACTCAGGCGTTTAGGGTCGGCCCAAAGTTTGATTGCGCCCGCCACGAGGAAGTCTCGAACGGCCCGGGCAATGTCGCCGGGCGGTTCTGTACTGGTGTCCTGGCACACCGATGGTGCCGACGCTAGGCGTCGGTAAAACGTCTCCCCACCGGTGTAGTAGGCGTTCAAACCCTTTGGTTCTCGATAGGTCAGTGACCGCGGTTCTAACTGGCCGTGGTCGAATGCCGTGCGTAGCGCGACAACGAAGTCTTTCGGTGCGAGCGGATTGTGGTCCGACTGCAGCAAGTTGGCCTGAGGGGTCGCTGTGTACGCAAGGTAAGTGCAGTACAGGTGTCGGCTGCGGGTGACGTCGAAGCGGTGACGTTCGGCCCAAAGATCCACGATCGCTCGGGGGGTCTCTTTGCGCGCCACCGCGTCAGGGTTGAGGCCAGCCTCCGCGGCGGCATCGAGGATTGATCCGTCATCTGCTTCGTCGTCGAGTACGAGAAGGTGGCTCGGCCTGTCGCCCCGCTCGAGCACAGGAGCAAAGTCGTCGCGGAACATTTTGCGCAGGTGACGCAGATTTTGCGGATGTTTCATTACGACCATCAGGGTTGGGCGACCCTGGCGGCGTGCTCCTCGATATTGACTTGTTCCAATCGAGTACTTTTTTGCCGGAGGATCCGAGTTCGAGACGTCAATTTTCGAGACGTCGGGCCGGATGATCGGCAACTTGTCTGGCGGGATCTCGTTCCATCGAGAGTCTTCGAGACCAAGTTGCGTAATCAGTCTCCTGAGCGTTTGGTGGTGGAGCGAGTTTCTCGTGCCAGCCAACACCACTATGTGGTCGACGCCGGCATCCAGGGCTTTCGCAATCACACCCAACATTGATGCCGTTTTGCCGGACTGCACGGCACCAATGACTAATCCCGTTCTAACCCGACCATCGGGCCATCTCGCGTCTCCAGCTTGACCATTTGCAAGCACACACTTCTGAACTATGTACTCGCAGTCAACCTCGACGACTGCTCGGGCGTCCGGCGTCAACCCGGAACTCGCGAGTTCTAGGGAGTATCTGTTCCACCAGAAGTCCGGGTCATCGGCGCGGCGAGCGCCCTCGGGTGGGTCGAGCGTGACATTTGACCGATACCGCTCGGTCCCCGTGCTGTCGGCGTTGGATTCGGCCACGATTTAGACAGGCATCGCTACTTGCTCGGCCGAGCTGCAAGTTCCCGTGCAAGGAATCCAATACCGCTGCTCGTCACATCCGCGGATTTCTCTCCGAATCTCTCGAAAAGCTGCCGGTCGCAGTCATCGATGTCTGCTCCAAGTTCGACCGCAATTCTCGTTGACCACTCCGCGATCATGTACCACTGCTCAGCGGTTTGTGTCTTCGGTTCGCGTTTGAACGTGCCCGTCAACTTGCGAAGTTCGAGCTTCTTACTTTCCATGACGTGACGCAGTTCGTCTCCGTGATGGACGCACGCGATGCAAACTCCAAGGAGAGACGCAACTAGTTGAAGTTCTTGCCAACGGGTTCCGTTCGAGTTCACAAAGTCTGGGTCCCAAGCCTCAACGTGCTCGGAGTGGAGTTCCATCGACCGGGCAATGATGGTCATGACATCGCGGATTCCCCGCGGACTGTTCAACGGGTGGCTGAAGTTGTCTGCCACACGGTCGAACATCTTGTCGATGAGCTTGGCGGTAGAGAGTTTCGTTCCCGGGTCAAGAGTTAGGTGAGCCAGTACCCAAGCGAGCACTTTGCTTCTCTTGTAGCGAACGGTTCCGAAGTCGTAGTCCGAGAGAGTTTGTCCGACGTCTTCGAAGACAGCCCACTCTTGACTCAGTAGTGGCGCAACCCGGTCGACGTTGGGGTTGTCCCCCGCCACCACGAGGACGGCGCGCGCCAGATCAAGGTGGTGGTAGACGGCATTTCGAATTTCCTCTGCATTTAGCTTCTTGCCTTGCCGGTTGTACAGGCCGAATACGTCGTGAATTTGGCGCCTTGTTGCTTCGGTGAATGTGATGACCGGAATCTGGTATTCCGAGGAGGGGCGCCGAAAAACGTTGTTGACGGTCCGGGTCTTTCCCCCGATCTGAACGTTTTCGTCCAAGATTTGAGTGAAGTACTTTCCCTGCATCACGGCGAGGTCGCCAGTGAGTGGACTGTTTTCGCCTCGGGGAAGTTTGAACGGGAAGAAATTTTCGAGGTCGAATCGTGCGCTCGTGTCACCCCCGCATCGCTTCCACGCGCGGCGAAAACGCGGGTAGTCCGTGTCGAAGAGATTCAGGAGATCGGCGTCCGGGAACTGTTCGGCCTTTTCTGCGACTGTGGCACGGGCTTTCGGGTGTTGCCCCGTGAATCTGAGCAAGGCGGTGATGCGCTGCTTACCGTCCACCACTTGCACTGACTCGCCACCCTCAAGTTCGAGCACGATGATCGACGGCAGAGGGATTCCTCTGAGCACCGATTGGATTAGTGATTGCGCATCCTTTGTTGGCCAAACATCACTTCGCTGGAAGGAGGGACTGAGGTCGAACGTGCCCTCCTCGATCTGGTCGGGGAAGTCTCTGATTGCCCACATGCGAGTCGTCGCGGCGATCGACCCCTCACTCTGCCCGTAGCTTTCGGATTCCTCCCAGGCGTCCATCCACTCCCGCGTTGCCGCTGCAAGGGTGTTAGCACCCTCGTCATACTGATCAAGGAAGTGGTCGCGCAGATACTCCGCTGTTTGCACCCGAGCCTCCAGTGACTGGAGGACCGGAGTCGAAAGGGTGAGTTCGCCTTGAAGAGCAGCTGCGTCATCGCCATGAAGAGCAGCGATGAGGGAAGTGATCGCCGCGGCTGGCGAACTGTCGTCGATTAGGAGGTTGAGCCACCCCTCGATCTCCTTGATCGCAGGGATCCATGAACCCGGATCATCAAAGTTGATGTCTTCAGGGTCGAACCCCGCACCGGGACTGTCATTTCCCTTTGGAACGACCTGTTCCTCAGCGAGTCGCGCCATGCCTTCCGCTACGGCCAGCATCGTGGAACGCCGTTCCTCATCACTTTCTTGAACGTCGTCAACCATGTGTTCTGCCATACGTACCTCGCTCTTACATCGTGCAACAAGCCCATCGTGATCTTGGCATGTGGCGAACAGGCGAGATGTAGTCGCGTCGGGCCTTGCAGCCCGACGTATTGTCCAGGGGGGTGAACAGTTCGAGCGGCAGCAGCGACTTTGACCAGTTGAGGTCAACCATTGCATCGGATCCTCAGCTGCGCTACGAGATCGAAGCCCTATTCCGCCTTGTGGTCGAGACGTACAACCCTTCAGACCGAGGCGTTCGATTTATCACCGGTGGCATCACTGAATGGATTCTGGCCATGGCTTCGTACGCGTCGGGCATCGTCACCCTGCCCGATGGACATAACTCCGATAGCACAGACCTTCGGGGAGTTCTCGATCAAAGCCGCGAGTTGTGGAGCGTCAAAGGTTCGAATTCACGAGGCGGCACTTTCACTATTTCGAACGGCCAAGGTGGCGCCGGGGCTGGACTCACGTCGCCGACAATCTTCTGGTCACCAGAGTTTCCAGGAATGGTTTTCGTGGAACCGAGCCTGCACACAGAAGTCGTGGGCAGCCAAGTACAAAGGGCCGATGCGACAGTGCTTTCCAAACGAGCAGTTGCCGAGCATGCGGCGAACCATCCCGAGTGCGTCATAGAACTACAGATCCCGGACAACCCAGGCACCGCCCGGTTGGACCCCTCGTTTGAAGCAGTCAAGTTGCTCGTCGGCGGCCACAGCTTTCCTCGCCTCCGCAAGTTACTGAGCGACACCGATCGCTCAGACTCGACCATCGTCGAACAGTTGCGCGAATTGCAAAGCATGAAAGAACACGGCTTGCTCTCCGACGACGCGTACCACGCAGCGGTCAGAAAACTCACTCAGACGTAGACGGAACAACCGCTACGGCACCCGTCTGCAGGCGTTACACCCCCGGTGTAAGTTGCAGGCATGTCATTCACCTTCGTCGACCTGTTCGCAGGAATCGGAGGTTTTCACGCCGCCCTGAGCGACCTCGGTGGAACGTGCGTGTTCGCATCCGAGATCGACCCGAAAGCGGCGGTGATCTACCACGCGAACTGGGGTGTTGATCCTCTCGGTGACATCACTCTGGATGCGAACGACGACACCATGAACGTTCCGTCGTGCGATGTGTTGACGGCCGGATTCCCCTGCCAACCGTTCTCGAAGTCGGGGGCGCAGCGAGGCATGGACGAAACACGCGGCACCCTGTACTGGAACATCTTGAAGATCATCCAAGCGCACCACCCGTCGATGGTGCTGCTAGAGAATGTTCGGAACCTTGCAGGACCTCGCCACCTGCACGAGTGGCAGATCATTATCGAAACTCTCCGCGAGGAGGGTTACGTCGTGTCGGACACCCCGGCAGTGTTCTCACCACATCTACTCCCCCCTGAAATGGGCGGCACTCCCCAGGTTCGCGAACGGGTCTTCATCTGTGCGACCTACGTCGGTGAGGCTGCGCAAACACTTCGACCTGATCCGCCGGTGACGAATCGTGCGATTGAGGGTTGGGATCCGCAGGAGTGGTCACTTGAGAAGCACCTGCCCTTAGAGGACGGACATGACATTGAGGGCTGCGCACTGTCTGCGTCCGAGCGTTTGTGGATTGACGCGTGGAACGAGTTCGTCGAGATGATGTGGGAAGTTCGTGACGGCCGGCGACTACCCGGCTTCCCGTTGTGGGCGGACGCATGGGAACCGTTCGGAACTTTGCGGATCCCGTCAGGGACCCCGAAGTGGAAAGCCGACTTCTTGGAGAAGAACGCCGAGTTCTACACGGCACATCGCAAACCGATCGATCGGTGGACGAAGAAGTGGAAGGTGTATTCCGATGCCTTCCCGCCCTCACGCCGGAAGTTGGAGTGGCAGGCACAAGACACCCCGCGGTTGTGGGACACCGTCATGCACCTTCGACCAAGCGGGATCCGAGCAAAGCGAGCAACCTATGTTCCGGCACTCGTCGCGATCACCCAGACGAGCATCGTCGGTTCACGCCAACGACGCCTTTCAGTGCGTGAAGGTGCCCGCCTTCAGGGGCTACCCGACGGGTTTGCGTTTGGCGACCAACCGGACGCGCTCAGTTTCAAACAACTCGGCAACGGCGTCTCGGTAGGTGCCGTGCGCCACGTGATGCGCCAGCACGCGCGACGTGATGCCTGGGCGCTCGAACAGACAAGCCCTGACTTGCTTACCGCTGTGACCGGCTAGGCAGCATCGCCTTCCTCGCAAGCTGGATCCGAGAATGGCCTACTCTCGCAGCCGTGAAAGAGCGTGACTACTACCCCGCGGTCCAACGTTTTACGAAGTCAAAACTCGGTTGCTTCACCACCGCGGTAGATACCGGCACAAAGCTCGGTCGTGTCGACGTGGTTGGTTTGAAGGATGTTGGAGGACGTCTTGATGGCGAGGGTGAGGTCGTTGCAATCGAAGTCAAACGTGGCCGTTCACCGTTCCTTGCCTCGATAGGGCAAGCAGCCGCGTATTCCGTTCTCGCGGACCGGTGTTACTTCGCGGACATTCGGGATTCTTGGACCGATGAGGAGTTCGAGGTTGCTCAAGAACTTCGCGTCGGTCTCTTAAGTCTCGGAGGCGCCTCGCGCCCAAGGGTGCGGATCGCGTTGGACGCCCCGCGTTCAACGTCGGTGACGTCACTGCGCGCGGAACTCGTCGAGCGATTGCACTACTCGGTATGCACGATCTGTCGTGCTTTTTTCCGGAGGGGTGAACCAGGACGGTTCCGTCAGCACGTTGCAACCTCCTCGCCAAAGGCTGCTGCCGCATCGAACAAAGGGTTCATGTACTGGCTGGAAGAGCAGGACTCGCGCAGCAGTAATGATTCCGCACTGTTGTATACGCGCCGGTATGTCTGCCCTGGATGCATCTCAGCACTTTGGCCAGCGGCGAGCGACGACTAGGTGTCACACCCGCTTGTCAGGATGGCGTCATGGAGACGATCCGATGACAGCGTCCGGTGCAAGCGTGCGGCCACTCAAGAACCTGCTCAGCAGTGCGGCACGTCGAGACCTCCGGCGAAATTTCGCCGCCGAATTCGAAGAAGTCGGGCCGCTCCTGAAGACCTTCGGGGGGATTCGTGGCGCGTGAGGTGTGCCCAGGATGCGGCAAGTTCACGCTCCTCCCTGTGCTGTACGGCATGCCGCTTCCCGAGGATTGGGATAAGCCAGACGTCATCAGTTGGGGGTGCATCGTCCCTGCGGTGATGCTTGACGACGCAGTTGCTTGCGAGGCCGGTTGCGGCTGGTCAGGCGGCCTTCTCGATGGTGTTCGGGTCGGGTCGATTTGGATGTCGTTGATCGATGAACTTCTGATGTTTGAGGGGGAAGATGACATGGTTCCGTACGACGATGTGCAACGGATGTCGATCGAGATCACACTTGGTTGGAACTGGCAGGACCCCCGAACCCAAATCCCAGACACCGCTGAACATCGGGCAGCGTGGGACCGTCTTACGCAACAAGTTGCTGACATCAAGGCCCGCGGGAACATCGTCGAAATTCCCAACGGCTAGCCACAACGGGCGGACGACCGGACGCACAAGAATTACTGCGTAACCAAAGTTCGTCGTGCTCACGAGGGATCGCTGCCGGTACCTGGCTGGCGATCCGGCAACCGCGATCCATCCATGGGTCACGGTGCCCCATGGAAAGAGCAGGCGGCACTGCGAAGTGCCAGCAAGCGCCCTCAGAGCGCAGAGAGGCCAATCGGATGGCAGAAGTACCCGATCTTCCAAAGATCAAGCCCGACGGGGAATACGTACACGACTGGTTGGCTCGGTGCACCGAGACGCAACTTTCCGCTTACCGGGGGTATCTCGTTGCTGAGTCAGATGCAGCCGTTGATGTCAGGCAACAGGTGAGTTTGTACCAATCGGCCTCTTATAGGCGCTACCGGTACCAGAGGCGGATCGAGATGGTCGACCAAGAACTCGTACAACGCGATCGCACTGTCGCTGACACACGGAACGAGCCTCGGTGACTCTGGGCGACCCCTAACAGGACGGTTGGAACGACCCGTCTGGCGTGGATCGCTCAAGCCACCGCGAGTGGCGTCGGTTCCGATGCGAGGAGCGCTAGCTCAACAAGTTCATTCACGTGTGTTGCCACGTGCCGTAATTGTCGCGCGATCGAACCAGGTGCACCGCGCACGGTCACTTGACATCCAGATTCCGTCAACGACTTTGCGGACGCTGCGAAGATGTGGTCTCCAGACCAAATCTCGACGCGTTCGCAGTGAGTTGCAACTGGTTCCGTGAGGACGTCGATGAGAGCAAGGTCAGCACCATCGGGACCACTCCTCACGAGTCGGCGTGCATCCGCCCAACTCCACCAGAAGTCGGGACACTCTCTAACGGTGTAGCCGCTTGTCGCGATCACCGGCATCCAACCCGGCGACGAAAGTTGGTCGTAGAGGTAGCGGATGTACTTGCCGAGAACCGAGACGTTGTCTGGCCCTCCGCACAGGTTTTCTATGTCAATTGCGACGAGTGTTCGCTCGGTGGCATGAGTTGTCATGCCCCTAATAGTGGGTAGTCGCCAGTGTCTTTGGAATGAGGAAGCATGCTCACCCGTCAATGAGTGCTTCTACCGCTCCCCTGGAAACGTGACCCTGCCGAATCGCCCAATCAGCGAGGTCTTCCCGGGTATCGAGATACACGCCAAGCTTGTCCGCGATGTCTGTGCGAAGCCGCTGCAACTTATTGTTTACGGCCTTAGCTGTGACTGGCTCTCCAGCGGCTGTCATCAGGTTGGCGATGGCTGTCGCCGTTAGTAGGGCAGAGCCGAACCGATCAGGAAAAAAGCGAGCGGCGCACAGCCCGGCAAGCGCGCTGCGCCGCTCCGCTGGTACCTCAAACGCCTCGTCCACAAGTGGAGTAGTACCGGTCGGCGGATCGTTCACGTCCTCGGCACCTTCTACCTGGACGTGAACGACATGCGAGTAGACGGTTCCGGGAATGGTAACGATGACATCAGCGCGCACCGCTAGTTCCTCGCCCGGAAAGAGAAACCGTGTGCCTTGCTGGTGCTGCACATCGAGTTGAGCAAATGAGCTTGCATTTCGCACGACAACGTGGCCTTCGCGCACCGCTACCACAAGCGCAGTTCCAGAGATCGCGCGATCCTCAGGAGTCAGAACAACTCCACCTTCAGCGGGCGAGCGCCCGATCGCGAGGTCCCTCGTCACTTCACACGCGTACTCTTGTCCGTCCGGGGACCGGTACACGAGGTTGCACTTCACACGGGAATCGTATTCTGAGAGGGCGATATCGGAGCTTTTATGACAACTGCACTCCTACCCAGAGGTTCACGCTTTGGAGAAATTCGCCTTACGGGCTTTCTCGGTTCAGGTGGGTTTAGCGACGTTTACGCGGGCATCGATGCGTCTGGCCGAAAGCTTGCCGTAAAGGTTTTCCGAAACAGGACGAGTGATCCTGATGCACAGCGACGTCGGATCGCAGCAGAGCGCGAAGCGCTCTCCGCAGTTGACTCACGCGGCGTCGCGAAACTTGTTGCCGATGATCTAGCAGCGAAGGACCCCTGGATCGCGTCCGAGTTTGTTAACGGCTTGACAATTCGGGAGTCCATCGAAGCTGACGGACACCTTTCACGCGAGGAGGCGCTCGGCGTAACACGTCGCCTGGCTGAGGTTTTACGAGACCTTCACGCCGCGGGAATCGCCCACCGGGACCTAACACCGTCGAACATCGTCTTTGGTCAAGACGGGCCAGTCGTCATTGATTTCGGCTCTGCACGAATGGACCTCGACTACGACTCGTCTGGAAGCATCCTTCTTGCGGCCACGCCGGGATTTACGCCACCCGAGGCGGTCGAGGGCAAGTCGGTGGGTCAGAAGGCCGACGTCTACGCCCTAGCGAAGATCGCAGAGTTCATGACAGGGGACGTGGCCGAAACTTTCCCAACCGAAATACGTCAGTCGCTTTCTCCCGATCCGTCAGATCGTCCAACTGCAGCAGCAATCGCCGATGCACTCGCAAACTTCGGCGCACGGGACAAGCGATTCAAAAACAAACCAGTAGCGAAACTTTCACGACAATTTTCGTCTTCGGCGGTAGCGGCAGTATCGCTCGGAATTGCGGCGCTAACCGCGGCCGTCATTTACACAGTGGCAATCCGAGACACTCCCGTTCCGTCACTGTATGAGAACGAAAGAGCCCTCGTTTTAACTGCTTCCAACAATTCTCACGAGCGCTTTCACCTCGGGAGCCCCTACCTCCACGATGTAATTCTGCCCACGGGGTTCCAGGGAGCACGCTTTTTCCTCGACCAATCAACGCACTCAGAGCAGGTCGACCCCTTCATCGACACCGCGCTTCTCGACGGCATTCATTTCTCTGCCTCGACCGACCCGGAAACGAGCGTCACGCTTCACGCACACGTAGCTTCGCCAGTCCTTCTTGTGACTACTCCGGAGATACAAAACTCAACTGAGTTCCCCGCCGATGGAGACTTCAGCCTTGCGCTGCAGTACGAGACTGACCTGGCCGCACTGGACTTTGATACCGAGTTCTGCCCTCCGGTGGTCCCTGATCTCATTAACTATCTGCCGGAAAAATCGGCGTTCTTAATCTCCGCGATCTGGTCCTGCGGAACTGAGAGACGTGTGCTGATGTTGGCCCTCCAACCTGAAACAAAGACGCTATTCCGACTGTCCGGTTTCGCTGGGCAAAGCAGCCGCCAAGAGCTGTTGACATTATTTTTGTCTGCGCTTGACGCTCCTGGAAGCGGGAAAAGCAGTGTCATTCGCTTGTTCGAGGAGGCATCCCCTTACGGAGACGGTCGACCAGATCGAATCTCAGATGCCTATGCGCACGTTGGGTACGAGGCTGACTCCCTGCGGACTGGCGGCAACCTGACGCCTAACGGCCTCGATGGACGCCTAGCGATTCTCCTGGACCCTGGCCAATCGTTCGTGCCGCTGGAGTTCGTCGGGAGGCTTGAAGCTTGGGGGCTACTCCCGGACCGCGCATTTTTGCCCGCTCTGACACTCGGAACGTTCTTTGTACAAGACTTTGACTCCTCCCCAATCATCACTAACTACTTCGACGAGCAACTGATAGTTGTCCTGGAGGCCTTCTGGGAGACAGACGAACCGCCGCGGATAGATCTCGTTCCACTTCCTGGTGGATTCACTGCGACCGACAGTCTGGAATCAGGGTTGTATGCAGATAAACTGTTCTCGACTTTTGACGAAGTCCAAAAGACGCCGCTTGAAATCTGGACCGACTCTGGGGAGTCAGTCAACCCTCCTGATGACGAAATCTGGCTTGATGACATCTTGCTGTCCACTTCAATGATGGAGGCGCTCGGTGAGGACGAGCTGGAAAACACTTTCAACCTCGCTCAGCTCGGGTCGATTTACGTTCCGGTGCCTACAGACCTCATCTTGCGAACAACCGGGCTCGGCGGGGTCAACTACTCAGTGCGGGCGAATCCGTTTGGTTTGAATCACGAGGTCTTTCAGGAGGATGTAGCGCGACAAGTGACGATACGTTCGAGTGAAATAGTTCTCCCTGGAACTAACCAACAAACCAGGGCCGTCCTGGAGAAGGGTCGATGGACCTGCCGAACGGTCCGCCGCGGCACCAAGCCCTTAGGCGTCGCGCAGGTTCGCATGACGCTTACTGCAAACTGCTTTGACACGGCGCTCCCGGCGTTCCCGTCATCCCGTGATCGGATGACTAACGAACATCCACACCTCGAAATTGTGGTCTTCGACCCAGAACGGCTTGGCGAAAGTGATCCGACAACTGTCTCACCCGAGTTGCTTCGAGTCGACCTCAGCCTTGGCCAGACTGGTGATATCCGATATGTCGGCTTTCTTCTGTCGACGCTCGAACTCCAGCTTGCTGATTCGTCGATCGAAGAAATTCGGGACATCTTGGGACGCCCAGAGTACGGGATCGGGAAATTTGACTTCTCTGGCAATCCGTTGGCGGACTAGGCGTGGGAGGTTGATGAGCACGCTTGCTCATTGGCAAGGCTCTGCGGCACCTCGATAGTGAGGACATGAAGCCAACTTCCCTAATCAGGTACATCACACTTGCGACCGCAGCCACCGTTGCGAGCCTCGTCGTCCCGACGACGGCTGTGCATGCGGCGCCCGTGCCAGCCGGTTGCTCATATTTCGACACCGGCCGCGTTACGTGCCGCACCTATACGACCGGGGGTTCGTACTCGTACAACTCATATAACCCCTACACCGGTTACTCGTCGTACGGAAGCCGATCAGTGTCGGGTTCATCGTCGTGGGGATCGATGACCTATTCGTCATCGTCGTCGTACGGGTCCCGCTCCTACTCATCAAGCGGACTGGGTAGCAGGACTTACTCCAGGTCATCGTGGGGTTGGAACTCCAGTCGGGGCTACTGGTCGAGCACCCCAAGTCGATCCTTGCTCGGGTCGGGCTGGTGACCGTGCCTCAATGGCGGGCCTGGATCCCGTCGAATCGTTCATCTGAGGGGCGTTCCGGGATCGTGTATCTGGCTGGAAGCCAAGAGTTGTGGGCACTGAAGATTGGTGTTGCATCAGAGGGGTCGGAGCGCGTCGAGGATCACGAGCGGCACGGCTGGACGCTGTTGGCTTCGTGGGGTTTCCGTCACCTCACGGATGCGTTGATCGTTGAGGAACTGGTACTCGACCGGTGGCGAAATCTCTACGGGCGGCCACCGGCTGTCAGTCGGAGCCGGATGCCGCAGGGCGGCCATACGGAAACGATGCGTTGGACGAAGGCTGCGGAGCGAGAGATTTTTGAGGTGGTCTCCACGTTCTGGTCTGAGCGTGAAGGGGTTCGTCGTGGTTCGATTGACGAGGTGGCGTGAGCTTGGAAGTGCTGCTGCTGTTCAGCCCGCTGATTCTGATGTGGCTCGTCAGTTGCATTCTCGAAGCGTTTCAGTCGCCCAAGAAGAGCCCTCCGACCCGGTCACGTCATCGACGCCGCTCGTCTCGGAAACAACCCGCACGTCGCGTATCCGGCGCAACCTTCATCGAGCCGTACTCGGGTCTGCAGCACACGCCCGTGAAGCTTAAGACCGGCGGCAGCATCTCGCAGCGCGAAGACCGTCATCTTCCCGGGGTCGTGTACCTGGTGAAGCGGGGTGAGCACTCCAAGGTCGGGATTACTTCGAAACGTCTCGGGATGCAGCGTGTCAATGATCACCGTCGTCACGGTTGGCTTCTGGTCGAGTACTGGGACACGTCAACACTCGTCGACGCTCACAAAGTTGAGCGGCTCGTGCTCAGGAAGTGGAAGACGTGGGCTGGCACTAGGACTCGGCTGACCGCTTCTGACATGCCCCAAGGTGGGGTGTCCGAGACCGCATTCCTGTCGCGACACCAAGTCGATGACACCCGTGTGTTCATCGGCAAGCAAGTCGACTTGATCAACAACACCAAGCGCGACGACACGCATCTAGAGGAAAGCGACTCCGGTTCGACCATCGATGTCCTAGGAACCGTCATGCGACTGACACCGGAGAGGCGGCACCGTGACGACACCTCCCGACAATTCGTCTGGTGGTGGAAAATCGAACTCGCAACCCCTCGCGGGCACATCACGCTCGAAGTCCCTGAGGCCAAAATTCGACCCAAGCGTCCCGCGATTAAATCGAAACTGCGAGCACGCGGAGTATTGGAAGTTCACGACGGCCACTTCCTTATCGCAGAGCCAGACATCTCGCAGCCGTTCGCACGGAAAACCGCGACAGCAGCTTCGCCTACGGCGTCGCACAAGGTCGGCAAGACCGTGTGCGGCACCATCGTCTCGATTCATCGAACAAACGGCATTGTCATCGACACCGGGTCAGGCACAATCACGGTGCGCGGTACGACTCGGCCGTCTCTGCTCGGCCTCGGCGTGCAGGTCCGACTAACAGGCACGTTTACCGGTCAGCCCTCGTCTCAAGAAGTTGTGAACCCGATCTGGGAAGTCATCGGGCATCGTCGCGGGCAATCTGCCGCGTGAGATGCTGACGTGATGAGTTCGTTCAAGTTCTCTGAGTTGCGTCGGGCCGACCTCATTGTTGGTGCCCGTTACTGCGCGAACGTTCCGCCGGGCCCGATTGACAGTGAGCCACTGCACCAATTGATGGGCGTCTGGAACCAGGGAGGTATTCGGTACCCGGAGGGACGTAATTATGTCGTTCTCTACACAACCGGGGATGAACCTGACTGGCCCGATCAGATCGACAACGAATTCGGGACGCTCACGTACTTTGGCGACAACAAGAGTCCAGGCAGTGAACTTCACTCCAAACGCGGCAACCGGTTACTGCGAGATGTCTACATGGCGCTCGTTGAGCGGCGCTTTGCTGACATTCCTCCGTTCTTTGTGTTCAGCCGCCTGGAGGGTCGAGACGTGAGGTTCGAGGGTCTCGCTGTACCTGGAGTCAACGGAACACCGTCGTCTGAGTCGTTGTCAGCAATTTGGCGAACTAAGCGAGGCCAGCCGTTTCAGAACTATCGCGCCTCGTTCACACTGCTCGACGTCGGAGTCGTCGAGCGGGCCTGGATTGATGGCCTTCAGGCTGGGCAGCGTTCAGTGGGCCCCGCCGCATTCACGCACTTCGCCAAGACCGGCCGATACCGGACACGCCGAGCACCTCGCACCATCAGCGATCATCGCACCAAGGACGAGCAACTCCCCACCGGCGCAGATCTAGAAATGGTGGAGGTCATTCACCAGTGGTTTGAAGCGAAGCCACACGCATTTGAACAGTGCGCCATAGAAATCTGGCGGATGCTCGCTCCTGCGACCTCTGACGTTGAGCCAACTCCTCCATCCCGCGATGGTGGTCGCGACGCAATCGGCACGTACAGCATCGGTCCGGCCTCAGATCGGCTCTCACTTGACTTCATTCTTGAAGCCAAGTGTTGGAGGCCCGACCGCCAAGTCGGGGTGAAGGACACGAAACGACTGATCAGTCGACTTAAGCACCGCCAATTCGGAGTCTTCGTCACGACCAGCTGGATCGGCAAGCCGGCGTACACGGAGGTCCGACAAGACGGACACCCTGTCGCGTTCGTTTGCGCAATCGACATCGTGAAGGCGCTAAAGGAGTCGGGCATCACCACCCCTGCCATGGTGAGGGACTGGCTTAGCGAGGCTCACCCTGTGAGGTAGGTGGGCAACCCGACCGAGAGCACGAAATCAGGTCGCCGTGCGAACGTCAACCGGAGTGTCCGGGCCGGTACGGCCCCCGATAGTGCGGGTTCCACGGCCAACGGTCCCAGCGGTCACGAATTCGGGCTTCGTAATCGATGTCCCATCGGTCCTGGCCCTGCGGCCCCATTGCGCCGTGCAGGACGTTGTCGCTGTCGTGCAGCAGGCGCCATTGCACAGTGATTGACCCGTCGTCAGCGATGCCGGTGACGTAGGCGAGAATTCCTTGGTCGGAGGCGTACCCGAACGGTTCTGGCGAGGTCCAGCCGAGGCGCACCGTGCGCGGTGGAGGATCACCTTGATAACCCGCAGGTGGAATCCAGTCTCGGTACTTGATGAGGTCGCCTATGAGAAGCGGCCCACCCTTGTTGATCACTTCTTCGTACGCCTCTAGCCGGGCGGCATGTTCAACTCGCCTTTGTTCGCGCGGGTTTGTGTTAGCCCAACTTGCGAGAACTGCCTCAGATCGTTCGAGGTCATCCCCGCTCGCGGCGAGATTCAGAAGTGCTGTTTCGCTTGCCGTCTTGTCCTCGTGGTGTGCCTTGCAGAGCAACTGAAGGTTGATTGGATCATTGATCGCCTGCGGCGACCAGCCCTGTGCCGCAAGAAGCGAGCCACGCCAACGATGGTCAAGTTGCAGGTCTGAGGTCTCATGACAGTTGAGGACGTTGCATTGCTCACCATCGCGTTTCAGCACAAGTTCCCGAAGGCGCGTCCATTCGGCGGCATCCGGACGCCACGAGTTGTCCTCCACTCGAAGACCGGTAACTCGCACTCCCCGCTCATCGAGCGCAGCAAGCACTGATGCTCGCTGCTCGTAGGACAGGGCCTCGACGAACTCGACGTACTCACCGTCCTCCTTGATGATTCCACGGTCCCGAAGGACACCAATCGGATACCGCCGGTCCCACTGGTTGCCTGGGTGGCGGGCCTGGATCGCGTTTCGAATTGAACTCACTGAGACCCGGCCACCGTTCTCAGCGATAAGCCGGAGCGCGATCACCTGGTGCAGGCGACGCAGCGCGGCCCGCATTTCAAAGCGGACGTAATGCTCGGTTACCGAGGCGACTCTGCTGTCCACGGAATGAGAGTAGAGCCAATCAAGGTCGACCTGTTCAATGACTTGTGCGTGGTGACCGTTACGTTCGCGCATGTGGTCACACAGTGGTCACAAGACCTCTCACACGAGCCAATTCAGCAAGGACCAGGCAACACAGGACGCCACGACGTTCGTTGATTCACAACGACTGAACGGACAACACGAACTTCAACGCGCCGCCAAGATAGAATCAGAACTGGTTCGATTCCCCCCAGCTCCACCAAGGTTGTCGGTTCCCGAACCTGCGTCTGCAGGTTCGGGCTAG
>JAQCBM010000286.1 GCA_027729865.1 Actinomycetota bacterium | reverse complement strand
CTCCTAAAGTCACGGCTGGGCATGCTCGAGTACGGCGAAGCACTTGGCGTGGTCGTCATCATCATCATCTTCATTACAGCTATGGAGTTTCTATCGGCGGCGGTTCGCAGTTTGCTGTTGGGCAGCGAGAACATTGCCGGCGTTGCCGGTGCGCCCCGCTTCAGTCTCGGGAACCAGTTGTTCTCTGTCCTCACAAGACGCCGAAACGGCGCTTCAGCGGTCTCTCAACCGACACGCGATGAGCCGACGACAACAGGTGTGAGCGCAGCCAGTCGGGTACTCCCGCCCTTGGACAGTGAGCGACGACAGAAGTTGATGTACTCGTTCATCTTCGTAGGCCTGCTCGCGATTTCCTGGTTTGCCGTTGACTTCAGTCCATTGGAATTCTTCACATCCCTCGGGGACATCGTGGTGACCGCCGGTCGCTTCCTCCCCCCGGACTTCTCCGAAATCGGCGATGCACTCGTGACCGGCATGCTGGAGTCGATCGCCATCGCCATCGTCTCCACGTTCCTGGGAACCGTCTTGTCTTTCCCCCTGGGTCTTCTGGCTGCCCGTAACGTGACCGTGAACAAGTTTGTCTACGGAATTACTCGGCTGGTCCTGCTCATCATCCGAGGAGTGCCCGAGTTGATCATCGCTGTCATCTTTGTTGCGGCAATCGGACTAGGGCCCATCGCCGGTGTCTTTGCCCTCACGGTAGGCACCGCCGGCTTCTTTGCGAAGCTCATCGCCGACGTCCTGGAAGAGGTAGATCGACGGCCTCGCGAGGCTGTCTTCGCTACAGGTGCCACACGTATGCAGGAGATAGCAACGTCGGTTGTCCCACCCTCAGCGCCCACACTCGTCGGACTCTTCCTCTACATCCTAGATATCAACATTCGCACGTCGACAGTTCTCGGCATCGTGGGTGGTGGCGGAATCGGATTCCTCCTCTTCAATTCCATTCGTGTGCTGGAGTTCCAAGCCACGGGAGCGATCATCCTGACCATCTTCCTGGTGGTCTACGCAGTTGAATTGCTGTCTATGTACATCCGCAAACAAATTCAGTAATGCGGCTACCGCAAAGGAGTTCCAGTGACGACACCGATCGTGTGTCTTGACATCGCAGGAACCATCGTTCAAGACGATGGCGCTGTCGAGTTGGCATTTCAGCAAGCTTTCGATGGCATTGATGAAGAGGTGACCGACTCGATTCTCAGTTACGTGCGGGACACAATGGGCAAGTCGAAGATCGAGGTGTTCACTGCTCTGCTGGGAGATGAAGCGCGAGCCCGCACGGCAACTGTGCTTTTTGAAGACGCCTATGGACGAATTCTCGAATCTGGCGCTGTCCAACTGTTCTCCGGGGTCCAGGACGCCCTTCGCGATCTTCGCGAGATGGGTGCCTTGATTTGTCTGACCACTGGTTTCGGGGCTCCTACCCGACTGGCTCTGATCGAGGAGTTGAGGCTCGCGCCGCTGATTGACATCTCCCTCAGTCCCGCGGATGCGTTCGGTGGGCGGGGGCGACCCGCTCCAGACATGCTGTTGTCGGCGCTGATCATGCTAGGTGGCACCGATGTTCGAGACCTTGTTGCTTGCGGGGACACCACAAGCGATCTTCTCGCGGGTCACAACGCTGGGGCCGGTTTGACTGTGGGAGTCACTACCGGTGCGCACACACGTGAGCAGTTGCAGAGTATTGAGCCGGACTACATTCTTGACTCGGTTGTCGAACTCCCCACCGTGGTTCACGAATGGGCGCAAATGCGGGAGGTGATCCATGGATGACGTCCTGTACGCCGACGTCGTCGTGGTTGGCGCTGGGATTCTCGGTTTGGCTCACGCGCATGAGGCACGCAAGCGCGGTCTATCCGTCGTAGTGGTGGATAAGGACGAGAGGTGCGTGGGCGCCTCCATTCGGAACTTCGGTTTCGTCACGGTTTCCGGCCTGCGGGGTGGCGACATCTGGCGCAGGGCAGTTACATCGCGAGATGAGTGGTTACTTGTAGCCCCGCAGGCCGGGATACCCATCCAGCACCGCGGCACTTGGTTGGTTGTCTGGCATCCACTTGCCTGGGAAGTCGCCAAGGCCTTCGCCCAGTCGGAGATGGGTGAGGAAGTTGAACTCGTTCCTGCCGAACAACTTGCGAGTCGCGCCCCTGAAGTTAACGCGGAAGGTGCCATCGGAGCGCTGTACAGCCCGCACGAGGTCAGGGTTGAATCGGTGACAGCGATTCCCGCTCTTGCCAAGTGGCTTGAGAGTCTCGGAGTTCGATTCATCTGGGGTGAGGAGGTACTGGGCACCGATGGCGGAACTGTCTGGACGAATCGCCACCGAATCGAAGCCGAACGTTCGGTTCTATGTCCCGGCACACTCCTCACCGGAATCGGGAGCGAATCGCTGGATCGGCACGACATCACTCTCAGCAAGCTCCAGATGTTGCGAGTGGCTCCTCGCCGGCCAGTTACGTTCAACGCCGCAGTCATGAATGAACTCTCCCTTGCCCGCTATCAGGGATATGCAGACTTACCCGAAGCCAAGGCCTGGGGCGACTACTTGGATGAACATGAGCCGGAGTTACGTGCCGCAGGCATCCATCTCATCGCTGTGCAGAGCGCCGATGGTTCGCTCGTCATCGGTGACTCACATGAGTACGGTCGCGATCCTGATCCATTCGCGAAGGATTCCGTTGATCGCATGATCATCGAGCAACTGCAGCGATCCGCAAACGTCGGCGAAATCGATGTTCTGTCACGCTGGGTAGGCGTGTATCCCACCGCTGATATCGACTGTGTGATCGACGCTCCTTATCCCGATCAGCGCGTGGTCGTCGTCACAAGTGGAAAGGGTGCAAGCACCGGATTCGGAATCGCCAAGGATGTCTTCGACAATTGGGATCGGGGATCGAATGTCTAGAACCTACGAGGAAGTCAAGGCCCTTTTTGAGAGTTACGGCATGCATGCCTACCTCGGCGAGCAGGTGACTCAACAGGAGCATGCCCTACAGACCGCGGATCTCGCGCGCGCCTCCGGTGCATCCGAGGCGCTCGTAGTTGCTTCACTTCTCCACGATGTCGGACATATCCTCGTCGAGGACGCCCACGGAGCCCACCACTCGAACGTGGATGCTCATCACGACGAAGCAGGAGCGGTGTGGTGTGAGGAACGTTTTGGCGCATCGGTTGCCGATCCAATCCGTTGGCATGTCGCGGCCAAGCGCTTCCTCGTTGCCTCCGATCCTTCGTACATGTCGACACTGTCCGAGGCGTCGCTGCACACCTTGCGACTACAAGGCGGGCCCATGACCGTGGAGGAGATGAACGAATTCCGCAAGAAACCAGGCTTCGAAGACGCGATTCAACTGCGCCTGTGGGACGACCTCGCCAAAGTTCCCGGACAACATGTACCCGATCTCGATTCGTACCGAGACGTTGTGGAGGCCTGCGCGCTGACTCGGGACGCCTGAAAGTGGGATCAACCGCCTTCATAAGTTCCTAC
>JAQCBM010000285.1 GCA_027729865.1 Actinomycetota bacterium | reverse complement strand
CCACTTGTCGATTGGCTTCTTGTAGGCGGTGTAGAACTCAGCGTTCTTCTCAAGGAAGTCTGCTTTCCACTTTGGAGTGCCAGGTGGGATCCGAAGTGTCTCGAACGGCTCCCACGCGTCAGCCCAGAGCGGGAAGCCAGGAAGTTGGCGTCCATCGCGCACTTCCCACATCATTTCAACGAAGTCGTTCCACGCGTCGATCCATAAGTGTTCGCTCTCTGACAGCGCACACCCTTCAATTTCATGGTCGGGCTCAAGCGGTAGGTGCTTCTCCAGCGACCACTCCTGTGGGTTCCATCCATCAATCGCACGGTTGGTCACCGGTGGTTCGGGCCGGAGCGCCTTCGCGGCTGAGCCGACATGCGTCGCGCAGATGAATACTCGTTCCCTGACTTGAGGGGTGCCACCCATTGTTGGCGGAAGCAGATGCGGTGAGAACACGGCAGGCGTGTCAGACACGACGTAGCCCTCTTCGCGAAGTGTTTCGATGATGATCTGCCACTCGTGGAGATGGCGCGGACCAGCGAGGTTCCTCACGTTTTCGAGGAGCACCATCGTTGGGTGGTGCGCTTGGATCACTTTCAGAATGTTCCAGTACAGGGTGCCCCGTGTTTCCTCCATGCCACGTTGCGCACCTGACTTGCTGAAGGGCTGGCACGGGAATCCTGCGGTCAGGACGTCGCACGAGGGAACGTTCATCACGTCGTCGTTCGCATCTTCGGTGATGTCGCCGAGCGGGTCGATGCCCCAGTTCGCTCGGTAGACCGCCGCGGCCTTCGGGTCGATCTCCGACGCGTAAACGCAGGTGCCGCCGAAGTCAGAGAGCGCTGCGTGAAATCCTCCGATACCCGCGAAGAGATCGACGAAGGTGAAGGTCACGGGGTCAGCTTACTGATCGGGTGTATCGCCCTTGAAGAAGAGGACCGCGTCGAGGACGGCGAGAAGGCCATCTCGGGTGATCGTGCTTCCTCGGCTCTCAAATTGGGGGAGCCACGCGAACCCGGCAGCGTTCACAATTGCTGATGCAAGTTCGGGTTTGGTGCTGGCTCGGGAGGTGATGCCAAGACCGAACGCACTGTCGATCTCAATAAACAGTTCGCGTGGCTCAGTTGAGCCGGTCGACATGTGGAGTGATTGCCGGAGTCCAATTCGTTGGCAAATCTCTTTGACAATGTCGGCTTTGCTGGGGGCCGCTGTCACGAGAGTTCAGCTCCGGAGAGGTGAGCGCTCAGCTCGGTGAGACCGTGTTCGGTGAACCGTTTTGCCAACTCGAATGCTGAGGCTTCGAGATGATTGACGAGCCCTGTGATTCTGATGCGGTCAAGGATCAGCGACCGCACAGCGATTTCGTTCCAGTCCTCTGTGCTTTCAACCGTGCCGGGGACAGCAAGGATTACGAGCGGGTCGACTTCGAGTGTCAGCCATCCTGCCCAGATTCGAAGGTCAATGTCCCGGGACTTTGGGACGATGTCGCGTTGCAGGGTGCACTGCACCAACGTGACGGGGAATCCTTTGCGTCCGTCGGGAAATGACCGCCAGGCGACGACGTCGACGCCGCCGTCTTTGCGTTTTGGTGGTCTGAACGCGGTTCCAGACTCGACTCCCATGCGTTTTGCGAGCCACTCGATGGCATCACTGAAGCGTTCTGGTCGTCCCTCGTCGCTTGGCCATCCGAATCGGAGCGCATCGGAGTTTGGACCGAGGAGTCGTTTTGTCGCCTCGACGGTGATCTGTTCGAAGAGTACGGCCATGTCTGTTGTTGGCTTGGGTGCCATCAATTGCCGGTAGGGACTACCTGGACTGAGGAGCAGCAGCGCTGGGTATGTCGAGGTGGATGCGTTGTCCCTCAATTGGACGGCGATGTCCGACACCTCAAACGGGTAGTCGTCGCCAAGGGTCCGTGCCCGGTGACGCATCATTTGGATGCCACTTGCCAAGGAGTCTTCTGAGAGTGCACAGTCGTGCTCTGCGCATCTAACGAGCGTCGTGCGGCCGATTGGGCGCCTCCGTGCAAGCAGCGTGGTTTCCACCCAGTCGGCGATTTGTTCGCGGTTCTCGATCTCCAAGTCAGGCATGTTCTTCAGTTGGCGCCAAGCGTCCGGAGGCCTTCCATCACGGCGTCAAGGTCTTCGACAAGTGCAACGACGACCGGGTCTTCGGCGAAGTCGCCGAGGTCGTCGCTTGCAGCGAGCAGGGCGTTCTTCGCAGCTTCGAGACGTTGCTTCAGACGATCGAGGGGATCCATTCCCGCGGAGTGAACCTTCTCCTTTGCGGCAGCTAGTGAGTCGCCAGCTCTCAAAGCTGCGAGCCCAATCTCGTTCGCGATGACATTGCCGAGTTGCGAAATCTGTCGTGAATCCGCGATCCGCGCCTCCTCGTGCTCTGATCCAAAGATCCAAGTGATTGTCTCGGCCAGTTCGGGCAACTTGTCGGCCGGGATCGGTTCAGCTCCTGGCTTGAGTTGCGTCCCGAGGGGTGCCCCTACATGGTTTCGGATCTTGGTACTGCTCATCGCGACGGTGAGCAGCGAGAACGCAGCCTCGATCTCTTCGGTATCGAGCCCGTTGGACTGCGCCTGCTTCACGACCGCCTGGTCGCGATACATGTCGGCGACCTTGCTCTTTGGCATACCGAGTAAGTCAGCGACGTCCTCGAAGGAACGACCTTCGGCAACTCGGGCAGCGATGTACATCGCCTGCGCATACGGCTGCCACCGCAACTTGCCGACGACGTGTGCTTTGCCAACCTCGCGGTGCGTCGACTCCCGGCTCGCGTGAACTACGACCGGCACCAGATTGTCGCCAGTGAGGCCCGATCGGCTTGCGGCTGCCTCCCAGAGATCTGACTCGGCGAAGTCCTTGCGGATCGATGGGTTCGTGAGACCGATCAGTGCCGTCAAACGACGGTTCCCTTCGACGACGATCCAGCATTCGGGTTCATCCGGTGACTCGATGACGAGGAGCGGCTCCGACAAGAAGTAACCGCTGTCAGCGATCGATTCCGCAACTGCGTACGCCTCAAAACCGAGTTCCAATGTCTCGGCCAAACGGGCTTGTGATGCGTCTCGGTAGCGATCTGGCAGTCGAGGGTTCAACGCATCGAGACGCAAACTGTTGATTGGTACGTGGCGGAACTCTCCGAGGGCCGCTGCGTTAGTTGCTGCCATGTGGCATCACCCTTCTCATGCTGTGTCGGAATCTGTCGTTCTGATGACCTGGCGTTCCCCGAGATAAACGGCCAAGGTGAACAAGTTGTCGGGGTCGTCGAAGTTTCTTCGCTGGACACGATGAACCTGCAACGCGATCTGGTCCGGGGTGGTCTCGATGTCAGGTACCGATCGGTCACCTGCATACCCGAGCACGCCGGATGCTCCGGCGTTGTCTCGGCCCTGAAACAGGTTGACGAACCCGGTGTTGGGGTCCCACTTACGTGTTCGGGGTTGTCCCTCGGGCTCCTCCATCAGCACGACCCGCACTGGCTGCTCCTGGTGAGGG
>JAQCBM010000284.1 GCA_027729865.1 Actinomycetota bacterium | reverse complement strand
AGCCGCCACCGGGTCGGATATTCCAGTGAGTTGTCCGAAACCCCGACGGGGCACTTCATCCATGTTGTCGATGAACCCGAGATCGAACAGCGCCCCGAAACTCACACACGCTGCGAACCGCGAGTCGCGCGCAGCCGACAGAGGAGCGAAGAAGCCTCCGAGACTGCGCCCCAACACGCCGATTCGTGAAGGATCCAGCTGCGGAGATCCCACGACCGCATCGAGAACCGCAGACGTTGCCTCGTCGAACCGATCGTCAAGCGAAGCGAATCCGGCCGTCTCTCCTTGTCCAGGTCCATCGAAGGTGATCGTCGCAACACCGCGGGCGAGCAGTAGATCCTCCATCCGACGGCTCTCTTCCTTGGTGCTTTCGAGGCCGCCGATCATCAACACCGCTGGCCACGGTCCGTCGCCGTGCGGTCGACGTTCGTAGGCCGCGATGCTCCCAGCACGAAACGGCACCTCGATCCTCGTCGCCGGCGGGTCGAGCAGCGGCGCGGCCCGACGATAAGCGAGCTCCTTTCGTTGCTGGCCGACAAGTCGTTGGCCCGGGTCATGGAACCACATGAACTGGGCGTACTGCCAACACATGGCCGCCGACCACCACGCATCAGCCGCCGTGACGAGCGCTCCCTCACGCTCCGCGGCGGCGGCGCGGACTTCATGGCCTTCAGCGACGGTTGCCCATCCGTCGAACCATTGTGACCACCGGTCGACGACGGACTTCAGCCGCACGAGATCCGGATACGCGACGCCGTCGCCGATCATGCGCATCTCGGCACGCTGGAAGAATCGCTGGGCGGTCTCTTCTGGGGGTGGTTCGAGCACGGATTGCTCCCTCCTCGGAGCGACACTCCGATCGTTTCATCTATATTGAAACCGATGCAAGCAGTAGTTGATCTCGGAGGAGGAATCAAGAGTGATGTCGACGAATCCCTCGAATTCCAGTCCCAGTGAGCGCCTCAGTGCACAGCTCCCCGACGAGCTGAGCGGAGCGCAGCGCGCGCTGTACGACTCCATCGTTGCCGGTCCTCGAGCAGCCGGGCCACAGCGATTCGCCCTCGTCGATGCTCAGGGCCGCCTCAACGGACCGTTCGGGCCGTTGCTCGTGCAACCACAACTGGGGGCGGCCGTATCAGCGCTCGGTGAGACGATCCGGTACGGAACCCAGTTGACCGATCGGGAACGGGAGATCGCGATCCTGCTGGTGGCGACCGCCTGCAGGAGCGAATTCGAATGGTACGCCCACGCACGCATCGGCCGGCATGTCGGACTCGACGACGAGCAGCTGGGTGCGCTTGCTGCTGGACACGCCGTGCCCGTGGCCACAGAGCGCGAGGCCGCTGTGGTGCAGTTGGTCGGAGCACTGCTCGACAATCGTCCGATCGATGATGCGCAGTACGCCTCGGCGCACTCGGTTCTCGGCGAGGTCGGTGTCTTCGAAACGGCGTGTCTGGTGGGCTACTACCGCCTGCTCGCTGGTGTCATCGACGCCTTCGCTGTCGGCGTACCTGACGACGCCGAACCGTCGCCGTGGAGAGAGACGTAAGACGCGAAATCCGGTATTCACAATTGAGCCCTTTTCATCTTCAGTGAATTTCACTACAGTCTCGGTGATGATGACGAATGGGGAAACGTCAGCTGTCGATCTCGGAACGCCGCCGTCAGGCGATCCAAGGAGACCAGCCGGGGCGGGCTTGGCCTATGAGAGCATTCGAAAGGTGTTTGGGAAAGGGGCGGACGAGTTCGTCGCCCTGGACGACATCGACTTCTCCACCACGCCCGGCGACTTCGTGAGCCTCGTTGGCCCCTCGGGGTGCGGCAAGTCAACGCTGCTCAAGTTGACGGCAGGACTTCTGAACCCCACGGCGGGATCGGTGCTCGTCGGTGGCAAGGAGATCAACGGCCCCCGGACCGACATCGGTCTGATGCTCCAGACGTCGACGCTGTTCCCTTGGCGCAACGTGGTGGAGAACATTTCACTACCGCTTGACATCCGCCGTGACCGCTCGAAGAACCGGGAGGCCCGAATTCACGAAGTCCTGGAACTGGTCGGATTGACCGGTTTCGAGTATCACTACCCCCGAGAGTTGTCCGGCGGCATGCAGCAGCGCGTGGCTCTTTGTCGGCTGCTGATTTCCGATCCGGACCTGATGCTGCTCGACGAACCCTTCGGTGCTCTCGACGAATTCACCCGTGAACACCTCAACACCGAACTCGCCCGGATTTGCGAGCACGAGCACAAGACCACCCTGTTCGTGACCCACAACGTGCCGGAGTCAGTCTTCTTGTCCGACGTGGTCGTCGTGATGGGCGCGCATCCAGGACGAGTGCTCGAGATCATCGAGGTCGATCTGCCCCGGCCGAGACTGCCGAAACTTCGCGACTCGCCAGAGTTCAGCGAGATCTGTGTTCGTATCCGTTCGATTCTCGGCCTCAGCTGAGATTGGAGGAAGCCATGCTTGACGTCACATCGGCCAGCGAAGTCGGACTGCCAGAGTCGCCTCCAGTTACTCGAGGCAAGAGCCATCGCGGGGCGCGACGTACCGCGAAGCGCAGCAGATCCGAACGTCTGCGAGCGCTCGGTCGCCAGACGCTCCTGGCAGCAGTGACCTTTGGTGTCCTGGCCTTGATCTGGGAACTGCTGTCGAATGCAGACCCGGGTTTCTGGCCTGAGATCATCCTGTCGAAGCCAAGCGAGATCACGCCAGCGTTCTTCGAGGCAATCACGACGAGGTTTGTCTGGGAGAACTATTGGGTCACCTTCCAGGCCACGATTCTGGGGTTCGTCCTGGGCGCCGCCGCCGGCTTCATCCTCGGGTTGATGATTGCCCTGATTCCGGTGTTCTCGGAAGCCTTCTATCCAGTCGTCATCTTGTTCCAGTCCACCCCTCGGGTGGCCTTGGCGCCTGTCTTCATCGCTTGGTTCGGCTTCGGTATGTCTTCCAAAGTCGCCTTGGCAGCCACCATCTGCTTCTTCCCGGTGCTCGTGAACACCATTACCGGACTGTCGCACATCGATGAAAACGCGATGTTGCTGATGCGGTCGCTGAAGGCATCGCGTTGGCAGATCTTTACCCACCTGCGCTGGTTTGCTGCCCTTCCAACCATCTTCGCAGGACTCAAGGCTGCGTTGACGTTCGCCCTGATTGGGGTGATCGTGGGCGAGCTCAAGGCAACAAACGAAGGCGCTGGGTTCTTGATCGAGCGGGGTTCATTCCAGCTCAGAATGGACGACGTCTTTGCCTACCTCGGAATTCTCGCATTGTTCGGTCTTCTGCTTTACGGCATTGCCAACGCCGTCGAACGCAGGGTCGTCTTCTGGCAGGCCGGCGACGCAGAACATGACTGACCACTTGTTCACAGAGGCCGATCCCGGCCTCGATCATCTTCGACATGCCCGGATGACATGCCGAATTGAAAGGAAGCACCCATGAGACCAACATCGAAGCACTCCCGTACCCTGATCGCAGGTGTCGTGGCGCTGAGCCTCGTCGCTGCCGCTTGCGGCAG
>JAQCBM010000283.1 GCA_027729865.1 Actinomycetota bacterium | reverse complement strand
CGCGCACATTCACCAAGTAGCGCATCCCCGGCAGCAGGGTGTTCAAGAACAGCAAGTGATGGGCTAAGGCGTCGGGGTCGGCGATGTGTCCGATCTCGTAGCGCACCTCCTTGAAGCCGGTCCAGCGCGTGGTGGGTTTGGGGCGCAGCAGGAACTCGATCACGTGCCGGCGCTGATCGGCCAGTACGGCGGTGGCGTCTAGTCGCGCGGTACCGAACCACGGGTGTTGCGGTTTACCTGCGTGGTGCCGATCCGCAGCGGCAGCGATGGACTCGACGTAGTCCTGAATACCCCGCAGCGCGGAGTAGTTCTCCCCGCGGATGATGGTGTCGGGATGCGCGTTGAGTGCTGCCTGCAAAGCAGTACTGCCCGATCGGCCGAAGGTGACGATCGTCAGGAACGAGAGTTCCGCAGCACTATCCGTCACCGCCGCAGCCTACGACCGGCTACCGCAGGAAGGACGGAACCTCCACCACCTCGCACACCGCTCGCCACACGGTGACCGTCTCCTCGCCGCGCTCGAAAGCCTCCTCGACGGTGGCGCCGAGGGCGGGTAACACCACATCGCGCGACCAGGACGGGGCGTAGTCGTCCCCCAGGACAGCCGTCAATCGTTCCCAGAAGTCGCTACGCCGCATGCGCGTTATCCTCCACTGTGTCACGCGAGCCGCACGCCAACGGGCTAAGCGACTGGGCGCGCACCTGGATCGAAGAAGCCCTGGGCTCACCCACTGCGGTCCAAGAACACGCCTGGCCGGTGTTGAGCACCGGCAGCGACGCCGTGCTAGTGGCACCCACCGGCTCAGGAAAGACGCTGGCGGCCTTCTTGGCGGGCGTGGACTCGCTCATGCACACTCCCCCGGCTGAACGTGGACGCATTTTGTACGTATCGCCGTTAAAAGCACTGGCCGCGGATATCGAACGCAACCTGCGCAGTCCGCTGGTCGGGTTGATGCAGATCGCATCTCGCGAGGGCGTTGACGTGCCGCCGGTCACCATCGGAGTGCGCACCGGTGACACGCCGCAAGCCGAACGCACCCGGCAAGCCAAGAACCCACCGGATATCTGGATTACCACTCCCGAATCATTGTTCTTGTTGTTGACGTCGAGCGCGCGCAGCGCTTTGCAGGGAATTCGCACGGTGATCATCGATGAGGTTCATGCGCTTGCAGATACCAAGCGCGGTGCGCACCTGGCGCTCTCACTCGAACGCTTGGACGAACTTCTAGGACTACCAGCTCAGCGCATCGCGCTCTCGGCAACCGTGACGCCGATCTCGGAGGTGACGCGATTCGTGCGAGCAAGCGATCCTTCATCGGTCACGGTCGTGGCGCCGGCGATCGATAAAGAAATCGTTGTGAACGTCGAGTCTCCGGTGGACGACTTCGCTCACATCGGTTCAACGGTCACGAACGACGACGGCTCGGACTTGGTGACGGGCAGTGCCGCCGGTGATGCCGATCGCAATTCGGTATGGCCGCAGGTGGCCAGCAGGGTCGTGGACATCATCGACGAACACCGCTCGACCATCGTGTTCGTCAACTCACGTCGACTGGCTGAGCGCCTCACCGCGCGGATCAACGATGAGTGGCTCGACCGGCGCGGCGAGGATGCCGATTCAGAGGTGACCCCACTTGCCCGCGCGCACCACGGTTCGGTGTCCAAAGACGTCCGACGCTCCATCGAAGAGGACCTCAAGGATGGGCGGCTGCGTTCCGTCGTCGCCACAAGCAGCATGGAACTAGGGGTGGACATGGGCGCGGTGGACGTCGTCGTTCAAGTCCAAGCGCCACCATCGGTAGCAAGTGGTCTGCAGCGGGTGGGTCGCGCCGGCCACGTGGTGGGCCGCGCAAGTGTGGGACACCTGATCAGCACCCACCCGCATGATCTGTTGCTGTCCCGAACCATCGCTACGGGCATGGACGAACGCGCTCTGGAACCGCTGCGAGTGCCGACCAACCCGCTCGATGTGCTGGCCCAGCAGATCGTTGCCATGTGCGCGATGGACGAGTGGAAGTTCTCCGATCTTCATGCTGTGGTGCGCCGCTCGGCTCCATTCCACAACCTGTCCGAGGCGCTGCTGGCGTCAGTAGTGGGAATGCTCGCGGGTAGTTACCCCTCGGATCGCTTCGCCGAACTCAAGCCACGCGTGGTGTGGGATCGAGACAGCGATGTGATCACCGCCCGCCCGGGTGCCCAACGCCTGGCCGTCACCAATGCCGGCACCATCCCCGACCGCGGCCTGTTCAGTGTGCATGTTGCGACAGAAGGTGCGCCGCGAGTAGGTGAACTCGACGAGGAGATGGTCTACGAGTCACGCGTGGGCGAAGTGATCACGCTGGGCGCTAGTAGTTGGCGCATCGAGGAGATCACCCACGATCGAGTGATCGTCTCCCCCGCTCCGGCAACCACCGGGCGGATGCCCTTTTGGCGCGGCGACGCCCTGGGCCGACCTGCAGACCTGGCACCCGCGATCGGTGCTGCTGTTCGCGAATCTCACCCCGACCTTCCAGCCCTGCAGACGTACATCGATGAGCAGCGCGCCGCTGCCGGGGTGCTTCCTGATGAGACGAGCCTGGTCGTCGAGGCGTTCACCGATGAGATCGGCGATTGGCGCGTGGTGGTGCATTCGCCGTTCGGTGCGCGCGTGCACGCACCATGGGGGCTCGTGGTCGCCGCACGGCTGACCGAGCTGCTCGGGATCTTGCCGCAGGTGATGCACGCCGACGACGGACTCGTGATTCGGCTGCCCGACTACATCCCCGAACCCGGTGCCGACTCCGCCGAGACCGTGCTGAACCTCGTGACCAGCACGCTGACCGTCGATCCGGTCGATATCGAAGCGCTGGTGCACCGTGAGGTGACGGGCTCGGCTGTTTTCGCCGCCCGGTTCCGTGAATGCGCAGCACGCTCGCTTTTGCTGCCGCGCAGGCGACCGGATCGTCGTTCGCCGCTGTGGCAACAGCGCCAACGCGCGAACTCACTTCTCCAGGTTGCTGCGGACTACCCCGACTTCCCGGTGATCTTGGAAACTATGCGCGAGGTCGTCCAAGACGTTTACGACCTCCCTGCGCTGACCGACGTTCTAGACAAGATCGGCGACGGACGAATCCGCGTGCACACGGTGGTGACCGATCGGCCGAGTCCCTTCGCGAGGTCATTGCTATTCGGCTACGTGGCGAACTACCTGTACGAGGGTGATGCGCCGCTGGCCGAACGACGCGCCAGCGCGCTGTCCATCGACCCCACGTTGCTCGCCGACCTGCTCGGGACAGCCGAACTTCGCAGCCTGTTGGACATCGAAGCGATCGAAGGGGTTGAAGCCGAGATCGGTCACCGCAGTGAGAACACACGTGCGCGTGACGTTGAGGATGCCGCCGATCTGTTGCGCATACTCGGTCCGCTCGATGATGCCGGAGCGCAGGCGTGTGGAATCGACCCCGCGTGGCTCCGCGAACTAATCGAGTCCCGGCGAGCTATCACCGTTCATGTGGCAGGGCAATCAGTCACCGCTGCGATCGAAGACGCAGCACGGTT
>JAQCBM010000282.1 GCA_027729865.1 Actinomycetota bacterium | reverse complement strand
ATGCTCCTGCAGGTCATTTTCCAGAATTTCATTTCGGCGCGAGGTCAAGCCGTCCCGGTGCCGGGTGTCTTCACCGGCTCGATACCGGTCGGAAACGCTCAGATCTCAATTATTCAATCCATCTCAATCGTGGTTTCCTTGGCGAGTCTCGTTGCCTTGAAACTCTTCTTCGACAGAAGCCGCTGGGGATGGGCCATACGAGGCGCAGCAGATGATTTTGAGACTGTTCGGCTCATGGGATACAGGGCTTCACGACTCATTGCTGTCGCATTCCTGATTTCAGGCCTACTCGCTGGCATTGCCGGAGTCTTGTGGGTGATGCAGCGCGGATCAGTCGATCCCTTGATGGGTTTGAAACCGGTTTTGGCAGCGTTTGTCGTCGTCGTTATCGGTGGGCTCGGTTCACTTCCGGGTGCCGTCATCGGTGGCTACATCCTCGCTGGCATCGAAATCGCCCTGCAGACGTGGTTGCCAGAGGGGTTTGTCCCTTATCGCGACGCGCTCACGTTCGTCCTAGTCATCGTCGTCCTGTCTCTTTTCCCCAACGGGTTGTTTGGCAAGCGTGTCGCCGAGAAGGTTTAGCGAGGAGGTTCATCCACATGTGCAGGCTCTTGGCGTGGCATAGCCAGACGCCCCTGACTGTGGAGCAGGTGGTTGCACCTGATTCGCACCGGCTAGCTGAACTTAGTCAGGTTCACTGTGACGGTTGGGGCTTTGCCAAACTGGATGCTCAAGGTGAACTTCGAACTGCGATGGGTTCGCAACCTGCCCATGAATCTCCGGAGTTCCTTCGGATGACAAGTAATGAAGCGACCTCGAACGGGATCGTGCATCTGCGATGGGCGACGGGAGACCTCGCGGTCTCACCAGGGAACACCCATCCGTTTACGGCGAAGGGATCGGTGGGCGACATTGCATTTGTCCACAACGGATATCTTCCTGAACCTGAAGATCTGCTGGACGACATCAATCCGCAGTTAGTCGCATCCTTTAGGGGAGAGACAGATAGCGAGAGGTACTTTGGACTCTTCGCTACGGAGCTTGAGCATGAGGGTGGCGATGTCGTATCGGCATTACGCAGGACGGCGAAGCGACTGTCTCATAAGGAATACACATCACTCAATGCCATGATTCTCACTCCTTCAACCATCGCGGTGCTGTGCTTGTTCAAGCCGGAAAATCGGCCCCTTGATGAAGATGAGGACTATTTCGATCTGACGTGGGGTGACCAGCAGGGCGTTGTGAGCGCCTGGTCGACCGGAGTGCGCCCCAGTTTCAATGATGGACGACCTTTAGATAATGGAACAGTGCTTCTGGTTGATACGTCCTCAGGAGCCACCTCCATTGAATCCATCGCCTAGGGAAGAGAATATGACCGACTCCATGTTGGCATTTGTTGTGACAAACGACCTTGTCGCGCACACTCGCGGTCGCGCGCTGCCACTTTCGGAATTGTCGGAGACGGCCGGTGTGGGATGGGTACCGGCTGATCTCGCCATTAACGCCTTCGGTCACCTCATTGAGCCCAATCCCTTCGGAGCCTTGGGTGATCTTCGCCTTATTCCGGATATGAATACCGGAATACCACTGCCACTTCCCTCAGGGACCTGCAGGATGTTTCTTGCTGACCAGACCCTCCCTGATGGAACAGCTTGGGAATGTTGTCCACGATCGACGCTCAAGGGTGCCCTACGTCGGCTAGCCGACGATCACGGATTGTCGATCATGGCGGCTTTCGAGCACGAGTTCACACTGCTGAATCAGGAGGGTGAGCCGAAAGGACAGGGTGCTTTCACCCTCGGCGGGCTCATCGATGGTGAACCATTCGGGGCTGATGCTCGCCAGGCGCTCACAGCAGCGGGGATCAAGTGGGAGAACTGGCTTCCCGAATATGGCCCAGGGCAGTTCGAAGTGACTGTTGCCCCCGAGCCAGGGCTTCGGGCAGCCGACACAGCGGTATTGACACGCGAGGTCGTCCGCACGGTAGCCAAAATGAATAGCCAGCGCGCCACATTTGCTCCTCTGATTCACCCGGATGCGGTGGGCAATGGCGTCCACGTTCACCTTTCGCTGTGGCGGGAAGGCAGTCCGGTCACCCATGATTCCTCTGGTCTTGCAGGATTGTCGGATCTCGCTCAGTCAGCGTCAGCCGGAATTCTCGAACATGCAGCTGCGATGCTCATGTGGACGGCACCTAGCCACGTGTCAGCACTGCGACTTGCTCCGCATCGATGGAGTGCGGCGGGCTCTTTCGTGGGATTGCACAACCGTGAGGCCCTGCTGCGAGTGTCTGCGATTCCGCCAGGAAGTGACGCGGCACTCGCTTACAACATCGAATACCGTGCTGCTGACGCCACGGCGAACCCCTACCTGGTTCTCGCAGTGCTCGTGCATGCCATGTGCGATGGGCTTGATCGAAACCTGCCCCTCGACTCAGTGATGACGGGTCATATCGATGATGAGCAATTCACTCGGCTCCCGGTGGACCTCGCCGGCGCCATCGAGGCTTTCGACAGAGATGCCACTGCAAGAGTATGGTTCTCATCAGACTTGGTTGACACAGCACTCGCTGTCCGCCGAGGTGAGTGGGAAGCGGTCGCAGAATTGGACGTGCCAGCTCGGTGTCTCGCCTACGCTGAAAGGTACTGACTGTCGATGTCGGTCCAACGCCACAGGGTGAGTCCTGATGCGATGACCCAGCGGCTTTTGGATCGTGATGACTCAATCATCGCAGGACTCGAGAAGTTACGGTTTTTCCCCCTCGCTGTCGTTGGTGGTCGCGGCAGCCACCTGATTGAGGCAGGGGGGCGCGAACTGCTTGACCTATCAGCAGCATGGACCGCCGCTGGATTGGGATACGGCCACCCGGTTGTTGCGGATGCTGTTCGGTCGGCCGTAGGCAATCCAGCCGGTGCCAGCGGCCTGTCAGCAATTAGTGAAGCGGCGGTGGGATTCGCTGAACAACTATCAGCCACTATTGCGAATCCATGGGGCGAGGAGCGCCGTGTCTATCTGGGTAATGCGGGCACAGACGCCAATGACGTGGCATTGCGTGCGTGTCGCCGCGCAAAAAATCGGAAGCGAATCATCGCGTTCGAAGGTGGGTATCACGGAGGAATGGGCCTTGCGATGGCAGTGTCGCACGTCTTCGTCGCCACGGGGATACCGCCAGATCCGGACACTGTTTTTCTTCCCTTTCCCAACCTGGAGCGCCCGCACACAGGTGATCCTGGCAGTGTCGTCTCGGACATTCATGCACGGCTTCACTATGAGTTAGCGAAAGAAGATGTCGCCTGCGTCATTGTTGAGCCGATTCAGTCGGACGGCGGGTTGATCGTGCCGCCTGATGGATTCCTGCGGATACTTTCCGAGGAGTGCCGTGCGTTTGGGGTTCCTCTCATCGTCGATGAGATCAAGGTGGGTCTCGGCCGAACAGGTGTGATGCACGCCTGTGAGTACGACGGCGTTATTCCGGACATCATCACCTTCGGAAAAGCTCTTGGCGGGGGCCTTCCGTTATCGGCGGCCGTCGGTCCAGCCTGGATATTC
>JAQCBM010000281.1 GCA_027729865.1 Actinomycetota bacterium | reverse complement strand
AATCGCGGTATTCCCGTAATGCGCGTTGAGGCGAACACTTAGGTTCCAGACGAGAGTTTGAACTTGCGGCGAGGCAACTCGTTGGGAGCCCACGCCGCAAGAAGAACCAGGCCCGCGGCAGCTGCAGTCGCAAGCAACCGAGCGTCCATGGTTGACACAACGGGATCGCCGACCATCGCGAAGAGCGAGACAACCCAAAGCGTCACGCCTGTCACAGCGACTGCGTAATTTGACCAGATGAATGCAATGGCTAGTGCGACACCTAGTAGTGACAGAGGCAGAAATCCGTTGCCTGATGGTCGAAAGACGATCACAACGAGATAGGCGATCACCAATCCAAGAACCGTGCCTACCAGTCGATGGAGAACTCGCACCACGGTGCCATTGAGGTCAGGCTTGCTCATCCATGCAACCGACATCGGTAGCCAATAAGGATGGGGCACCGACAGGCTCTCCGAAATCGTGGTGGCGATCGCCATTACAACCGCCAGGCGAATTCCATGGCCGAGGAAGGTGTGGTCGCCTCGCCATAGTGCGATGAGTGGGGGAAGTGCTTGCCCGTCTGGGGTCTCTAAACGGTGTTGCCCACGAAGCAAACCCATCGCAACGCTGGAAACCCCTTGGATGATTCCACCAAGTCCCACCAAGGCAGCGGACGTGAGAGCGCCGTCGAGTGGAACGGGCACGCCCACATAGATGGCAAAGAGGACGAGTGATAACAAACCGCCGACTGCAAATCGGGGTCCAAGGAATCCCACACCGCCGCAGATGAAGGCGACAATTGCAGTCACACCGATCGCAAGTAGGTAGACGTTGGACAGCATGGCCCCGAGGCCAACGGCGATCATGAGTGCCGCGGTGGTCCACAGCATGGTGCGCCAGCGTCGCCCGAATGCCTCACCAGCCTCACTGATCGCGATGAATGCAGCTCCTATGGAAAGCGGAATCGCCTTCTCGGGGGCGCCGGCAAGGACTGGAATGGCTGTGACCGCCGCGGTTACTAGCGTCCCGCGCACGGCGTCGGGCCAGTCCGCATGAGAGAAGTCGAAAGAGAAAAGGCTTGCGATTCTGGACCGCATGCCCGCCATCGCACCCTCCGCTGTGGCTCGCTCAGTTGCTTCGGAGTCTAGGGTGAGTCGCTATGGAGTCCTTGCGTATTGGCGTTCTCGGAGCAGCTCGGATCAGCGATAAGGCCATCGTCGTCCCGGCCCAACTCACCGGTCATCGACTGGTGGCCGTTGCGGCTCGTGACCGCAGCCGTGCCGAACGGTTCGCCGCCGACAGCGGTGTTGAGCGAGTCCTGGACTCCTACCAAGCGGTGATCGATGATCCTGACGTTGAAGCGATCTACAACCCACTGCCGAATGGATTGCACGGTCCGTGGAACCTACGTGCCATTGCGGCGGGTAAGCATGTGCTCAGCGAGAAGCCGTCAGCAAGCAACGCTGCTGAGGCGCGGGTGGTCCGCGATGCAGTGGCTGCGTCGGACGTGAAGTTCATGGAAGCCTTCCACTATCGCTACCACCCAGTCATCGCTCGCATGCTCGAAATCGCAGGCTCCGGTGAACTCGGTGAACTGCAGAATATCGACGTCCACATGTCCTTCCCCCTGGCTGATGCAAGTGACCCTCGTTTGAACCTCGCTCTCGCGGGTGGAGCGACCATGGATGTCGGCTGCTACGCGATTCATGGTCTACGCACCCTCGGTGCCGTGGGAGGAGGTGAGCCTTCGGTGGTGTCGGCCACAGCTGTCGAACCCGCGGGAAATCCGGGCATGGACGAAACCATGGAAGCCGACCTGGTGTATCCATCCGGGCTTACTGCGCAATTCATCTCGAGCTTCACCGTGCCGGAGATGGACTTCACTATGCGTATCACGGGTAGCAACGGTGAGGCGTTCGCGCACAACTTCTGCGTAGCTGCGATCGATGATCGCATCGACGTGACCGTTGATGGTTACACGCGAACCGAGGAGATGGGTAAGAAATCCACCTACACCTACCAACTCGAGGCGTTCGCTGACCACATCCGGCACGACGCACCGATATATACCGATGCGCAGGACGCTCTCGTTCAGGCGGAGTTCATCGACGCGGTGTATTCCGCGGCGGGGTTGCCCTTGCGGCCCTCCTCCGCAATCTGATCGCTGAACGCGCTTCTGAGGCACCCCGCGGACTACCGTGGCACCATGATCGATCTTCTTGAGGGTTTCCCGGACAACGTTGTCGCATTTGAAGCGGTCGGAGAGGTCACTGCACACGACTACAAAGAGGTCCTTGATCCAGCGATAAAGGCCGCCATAGCGCAACATGGATCCGTTCGAGTGATGTACGTACTCGGAAACCGATTCACTGGGTACAGCGGTGCGGCAATGTGGGATGACGCGGTCATAGGTACCGAAGAGTTTCGGCATTGGCGGCGGATTGCCGTGGTTACCGATACCCCGTGGGTAGCACATTCGGTCAATGCATTTGCATGGATGATGCCCGCGCGAATCAAGGTCTTCGGCACAGCGGATCGGGCAATCGCGCGAGATTGGATTACTGCTGACGACTCATGATCGCGCGGCCGTAGTGCTTGCGCTCCATGGATTCACGCGGGGTCCCCAGCACCTGGCGACCTTCAGCGAAGCGTGTGCACGCCGAGGTTGGTCATGTGTGCGCCCGACCGTTGCTCCCCGGTGGTTGCCGATCTTGATGAACGATCGCCGTCATCTGGATCGGCTGGCTCGTAGTCTCATTGCTTCTGATCGACTCGCGGGTCCCGTGGTGATCGTGGGTCACTCGGCAGGGGCGGCGTCGGGAACCTGGATCGCCCCGCGGCTGATCGATGCAGGCATCGAAGTGCGTGGTCTGGTGTACGTCGATGGGAATGACAGCCCGAACCACCTCATCGAACGTGCGTGGAAAGACGTAACGCGTGTCCCTATTCGGGCAGTCATGGCTCCACCCAACCCCTGCAATCGGCAAGGGCGGCTGACTTCCTTCCTGCGGGCTCGGCGCCCGGGGAGTGTGCTCGAGGTCCCCGAGTCTGGACACGGCGATATCGAGATGACCGGAGCGGCGGTTTATCGCCGAGCCTGTGCCGATCGCAGCGGACCAACACAATGGGCGGCGGTGCAGGAAACCGTGCTCGCGTGCATCGGTGAACTTCTCGAAGCCGGCTAAAGGAGGCGCGAATGGAACTGCGAACCACGCCAGGCTTCTATCTACTCACAGCGATTTGTGGAATCGTCGACGCAGTCTGCTTCTTGGCACTCGGGGGTGTGTTCGCGGAGATCATGACGGGCAACTTGATGTTCGCCGCCTTCGCACTGGGCCAGGGACGTTTCGCGGTTGATTTCGTTCAATTCGCAATTCCCCTTGCTTGTTTCACCGTGGGTGCTGTGGTGGGTGGTTACGTTCTAAGGAATCCAAGATTTGCTAGTCGTCGACGTGTCGGATTCGCGTGGACGGCCGGCCTGGTGATCGTGGCGACTGTGCTGGCGCTTGTCTGGGAGCCGTCGGGAACCTCCGCGCAGGCCCGGATAGTTGTTGGAGTTCTCGCCGTGGCCATGGGCCTG
>JAQCBM010000280.1 GCA_027729865.1 Actinomycetota bacterium | reverse complement strand
GTCTCACCCCCCACCTCCGCTAACCCCGGGGTTCGGACCATGGCCTATGCCGCCCTGGTCACCGGAGTGTGGTCGGGCCTGCTGTCGCTCCTGATTTACGGCATCGCTCGCCTCCTGCGAGTGCCCATGGATGTCGAGACCGGTGCTGGGCTCCAGGAAGTTCCCTGGTTCGCGGTCCTGCTGCTCCCATTAGTTGTGGCGGAGGTCGGAGCTATCGCCTCCCTGCTAGTTCGCGGGTGGAAGGGTGCGGGCCGCATCGTCTTTTGGGTCGGCACCGTTGTTGCTCTCGCGTCGCTCGTTCCCCTTGTGATGCAGCCGGATTCGATCTTGGTCTCTACTCGTATCTGGCTCGGGGTTATGAATGTGATCACATGGATCCTGGTCGTTCCGCAGATCGCTCGCATCATCGGTGATTCCGAACCGGGCAAACACGAGGAACGCGAAGTGGTCTACGGATGACCGATACGTCCAATAGACAACCGGTGTCCCAGCCGGCGAGGGATCGTTCGGCTATCACGGCACTGATCGTCGCCATGCGACCGCGACAGTGGGCCAAGAACGTCTTGGTGTTCGCAGCACCGTTGGCTGCCGGTCAACTTTTCGACAGCGATGTCTTGCTCCCCAGCTTGGGTGCGTTCGTTGCGTTCTGTTTGATCTCTAGTGCCACCTACTTGATCAACGACGTTCGCGACGTGGAAGCAGACCGAAACCATCCAAAGAAGTCAGCGCGCCCGATTGCTGCTGGGCAGGTGTCCACCTCCGTTGCAGTGATCGCTGCGGTGATTCTTGCTGTTGCAGCCATCGCGTTATCTCTGGCAATTTCCCTTGCTCTCGCCGGTGTGGTCGTCGCATACGCGGTGTTCACTCTTGCGTACTCATTAGCTCTGAAGCACGAGCCGGTAATCGAACTGGCGCTGTTGGCGATGGGCTTCCTGCTGCGCGCCATCGCTGGAGGTGCGGCATCCGGCTTGCCGATCTCGCAATGGTTCTTAATCGTCGCAGGTTTCGGTTCCTTGTTCATGGCGGCCGGAAAGCGTTACAGCGAACTCGATCGCTTTGTTCGCGACGGTAGTGGCGATGGGTTGCCGAAGCGCAAGAGTCTTGATGGTTACACCCTCGGCTACTTGCGATTCGTCTGGGGAATCGCCGCGGCGGTAACGATCACGGCGTATGCACTGTGGGCGTTCGACGTCGCCGAGACGCCATCGAGCTTCCCGTGGGCGGAGTGGAGCGTGTTGCCGTTCGTGCTCGCGATTTTGCGTTATGGCGTGAGCATTGATCGCGGTAAGGCAGAGGCGCCCGAGGACACTGCTCTGGGCGACAAAGTGCTGCTTCTCCTGGGCTTAGCCTGGCTTGTGCTCTTCGGTCTAGGAGCCCTGGGCGTATGACAACTGAACCTGTCGCGATCACTTCGCCTCTCGCCGCATCCGAGCACGATCAGCTCCTATCGGGGTGGGGCCGAACTGCCCCGTCCCGGGCGCACGTCACGTCACCTTTGTCAGCTGACGACATTCAACTGACTATTCGGGCCGCTGGGCCACGTGGTGTTCTCGCCCGGGGTCTTGGCCGAAGTTACGGAGACGCCGCGCAAAGTGGTGGCGCGAGCGTCTTCGATATGACGACTCTGCATGCATTCGATCTCGATGTAGAAGCGGGCACGGTGACTGCACTTGCGGGTGCGAGCGTGGACGAGATCTTGCGGGCGATAGTTCCCGCAGGCTTCTTCGTCCCGGTCACAGCGGGAACCCGATTTGTCACTGTGGGTGGTGCGATCGCCGCGGACATTCATGGAAAAAACCACCACGTGGAGGGCAGTTTCGGCTCCCATGTGACGCGCATGAGCGTGATCGACGGAACCGGTGAGTTGCTCGAGCTCAGCCCCGGGGATCCCAAAACCGCAGACATGTTCTGGGCCACGGTTGGAGGAATGGGACTGACGGGTGTGATCGTCGATGCGACCTTCCGACTCATTCCCATTGAAACCTCCCGCATGAGCGTGGACACGATTCGATGCGTCGATCTTGACGACGTCATGACCCGCATGATCGAAGGTGATGACGACTACCGCTATTCCGTGGCGTGGATCGATTCGGTCGCACCATCGGGGCGCGGAGTGCTCACGCGTGGTGATCACGCAACACGAGCGCAGTTGAATGCGAAAGAAGTGGCGCACCCACTGGACTACGCAACACCGTCACTGCCATCGGCGCCCGCCTTCGTTCCTAACGGCTTGCTCAACAGCGCATCCGTGCGTGCGTTCAACGAGGCCTGGTTCCGCAAAGCACCCAAGAACAGGCGCGGTGGGATCGAATCGATTCCCTCGTTCTTTCATCCTTTGGATGGTGTTCGTGATTGGAATCGAATTTACGGTCCGCAAGGTTTCCTGCAGTATCAGTTCGTGGTTCCCGACGCCGCCGGTTGGCTTGTCGAGCGCACTTTGCACAGACTGAAAGATGTGGGCGCACCGAGCTTCTTGACGGTGCTGAAAAGGTTCGGCCCGGCAAACCCAGCACCCTTGTCCTTTCCGCAATCAGGCTGGACACTTGCAGCGGACGTGCCTGCCGGTAACGATCGACTCGGTCCAGTGTTGGACGAACTCGACGAACTCGTCGCGTCCGAAGGTGGTCGCTTGTATTTGGCGAAGGACTCTCGTCAATCACCAACCATGCTTGCTCGCACCTACCCGCGATTGGGCGAATGGCAAGCCATCAAGGACCGCATGGATCCACGCGGTGTCTTCACCTCTGATCTAGGAAGAAGGTTGTCACTGTGATCGATGCGTTGGGTGAGCCGCAGTCTGTCTTGGTTCTTGGTGGGTCGAGTGAGATTGCTCGCGCGACAGTCGAGGCTCTACCGCGCGCGCGTCTGCGCCGCGTGGTGCTGGCTGGGCGAGCATCCGCAGCGTTGGACGATGCCGCGCTATCGCTTGGCAATGCCGGCATCCCTACGGTGGAGGTCGCGGAGTTCGACGCAACCAACACCGACAGCCACGGCGCATTCATCGATGAGGTGTTCGACAACGGCGATATTGACATCGTCATCCTGGCGTTCGGTGTCCTCGGTGATCAGATGGAAGTAGAAGCCGATCCGTCGCAGGCAGTACACATCGCCACCGTCAACTACACCGGAGCGGTGAGCGTGGGCCTGCACGTGGCACGGCGCCTGCGCGCGCAAGGACATGGGCATCTCGTAGTGATTTCCAGCGTTGCCGGGGATCGCGCTCGTCGCTCTAACTACGTGTACGGCTCGACCAAGGCAGGCCTCGATGCCTTCGCGCAAGGTCTCGGTGATGCCCTCGTGGGTTCAGGTGCGTCAGTGCTCGTCGTCCGCCCAGGCATGGTGCGAACACGAATGAGTGAGGGGTTACCCGAAGCACCGATGACCACCGATGCTGATGTTGTCGGTAGGACGATCGTGCAGGCGCTACGCAAGGGCAAGCACACCGTCTACGCACCCGGGCCGCTGCGCTTCCTAATGACTGCGGTGAAAGCAGTACCACGCCCGGTTTTCCTAAAATTGCCCCAATAGTTCCATTCTTTTCGACAGCGAGTTTGAGACAAACGCCTTCG
>JAQCBM010000279.1 GCA_027729865.1 Actinomycetota bacterium | reverse complement strand
GGGGGGAAACAACTCGAAGGAGATGACCGGTGACCTACTGAGGAATTCCACATTGTGGTCCACGGCGCTGGATTCGGTCATGGAGCGCACTCTACGTTCAGGCCGCTTGTCCACCTAGGATTGTGGAACTATGACACTTTCGAGCCTTGAATCCTCGACCACTAGTGGCGCCAACTTTGGAACATCCGTTCCACATGATGAGAAGCAAACACGGGCTAACACCCTCCGGGATGCCCTCGCCACCCGCGTAGTAGTGGCCGACGGGGCCATGGGCACGATGCTCCAGGCCGTCGATCTCACCTTGGACGACTTTGAAGGCCATGAAGGCTGCAACGAAATCCTGAACGTGACCCGCCCAGACGTGATCGCAGATGTGCACCGAGCGTTCTTCGATGTGGGGATCGACTGTGTTGAAACCAACACGTTCGGTGCCAACTACGGCAACCTCATCGAGTACGGCATCCCCGAGCGGGTCCGCGAGTTGGCTTACGCCGGCGCGCGAATCGCGCGCGAGGTAGCTGATGAGTACTCCCAGCCCGGTGCACCCCGGTGGGTACTGGGTTCGGTGGGTCCAGGGACCAAGCTGCCCACACTCGGACACGCCCCGTTCGCTGTGTTGCGCGATGCGTATCAGGAACAGGTCGCCGGGATGATCGACGGTGGCGTGGACGCCATCTTGATCGAGACCGCTCAGGACCTGCTGCAAGCTAAGGCTGCACTCATCGGAGCGCGTCGCGCCCTCACCGAGTCCGGCGTTGATCTACCGGTGATCGCCCAGGTGACCGTTGAGACAACCGGAACCTTGTTGCTTGGGTCGGAGATCGGGGCGGCGCTGACCGCACTGGAGCCGTTGGGGATTGACGTGATCGGACTCAATTGCGCCACCGGTCCCACCGAGATGAGCGAGCATCTGCGCACACTCAGTAAGTCCACGTCCTTGGTGATCTCCTGCATGCCCAACGCGGGCCTGCCTGTCCTGACATCCGATGGGGCGCACTACCCCCTCACTCCGGACGAGCTTGCCGACGCACACGAAGTCTTCACTCGCGAGTACGGGCTGTCGCTCGTAGGCGGGTGTTGCGGCACCACACCCGAGCATCTGCGTGCCGTAGTGGAGCGCGTGTCGGGAAAACCAGTCGTCGAACGCACCCCGAACCACGAGGCAGCCGCTGCGTCGCTGTACCAGGCTGTCCCGTTCCGCCAAGACACCACCTACCTGTCGATCGGTGAGCGCACCAACGCCAACGGTTCGAAGGCATTTCGCGACGCGATGCTCGAGGAGCGCTGGGAGGACTGCTTGGAGATAGCGCGCGATCAGATCAGCGACGGCGCGCACCTGCTCGATCTGTGCATCGATTTCGTGGGTCGTGATGGCGTTGCCGACATGAAGGAACTGGCCGGGCGCCTGGCAACCGCATCCACGTTGCCCATCGTCTTGGACTCCACAGAACCTGCTGTGTTGCAGGCCGGACTGGAGCAACTGGGCGGCCGAGCGCTGATCAACTCGGTCAACTACGAAGACGGTGATGGCCCCGATTCGCGGATGCGCAAGATCATGCCGATGGTCATGGAACACGGCGCTGGCGTTGTTGCCCTCACGATCGATGAGGAAGGTCAAGCCCGTACCCGCGAATGGAAGGTGCGCGTTGCCTCGCGTCTGATCGACCAACTCACCGGGGAATGGGGCATGTCCGTTGAGGACATTTTCGTCGACGCACTCACCTTCCCGATCGCTACTGGCCAGGAAGAGACGCGCAAGGACGCTATCGAAACCATCGAAGCCATCCGGGAGATCACCACCAAATACCCGGGCGTCCAAACAACACTCGGCGTCTCGAATGTGTCCTTCGGCCTGAACCCCGCGGCCCGCCAAGTGCTGAACTCGGTTTTCTTGCACGAGGCGGTTGAAGCTGGGTTGAGCTCGGCGATCGTGCACGCATCCAAGATCCTGCCGATGGCGAGCATCGACGAGGTTCAGCGCAAAGTCGCTTTGGACTTGGTCTACGACCGCCGCGAATTCGACGCCAATGGCAATGTCACGTACGACCCACTCCAGAAGTTCCTGGAGTTGTTCGAGGGCGTCGAAGTCACCAACCTGCGAGCGAGCAAGGCGCAAGCGCTGGCCGCAATGCCACTGTTCGAACGCCTCGAGCGCAGCATCATCGACGGGGAACGATCAACCCTCACGCAAGATCTCGATGAAGCACTCCGAGAGAAACCCGCCCTCGAAATCATCAACGACCACCTCCTCGCGGGCATGAAGGTGGTGGGCGATCTCTTCGCTTCCGGGGAAATGCAACTTCCCTTCGTGCTGCAAAGCGCAGAGGTGATGAAACTCGCCGTCGCGCACCTTGAGCCGCACATGGAAAAGATGGACGAAAGTGGCAAGGGCACCATCGTGTTGGCAACCGTCAAGGGCGATGTCCACGACATCGGAAAGAACTTGGTCGACATCATCTTGACCAACAACGGCTATTCCGTGGTCAACATCGGCATCAAGCAACCGGCGAACGCCATCATCACCGCGGCCGAAGAGAACAACGCTGACGTCATCGGGATGAGCGGTCTCCTGGTCAAGAGCACGGTGATCATGAAGGAGAACCTCGAGGAGATGAATGCCCGCGAGATCGCCGAGCGATTCCCGGTGATTCTCGGAGGTGCGGCACTCACCCGGGCGTATGTCGAGAACGATCTCGCCGAGATCTACGACGGTCACGTTCGCTATGCCAAAGACGCCTTCGAAGGTCTACGGCTGATGGATGCGTTCATGGCCGTCAAGCGTGGCGAGGAGGGTGCCTCCCTGCCAGAGCTACGCCAGCGGCGAGTTGCGCCCAAGGTTCGCGAAGAAGGTGCGGAGGCGGTGGTGGACACCGAACGCTCGGATGTAGCTCTGGACGTACCCGTTCCGCCGGTTCCCTTCTGGGGTGCGCGCGTGGTTCGCGGCATAGCCCTTGCCGACTACTCCCCCTACATCGACGAGCGCGCGCTATTCATGGGGCAATGGGGGCTGAAGTCCAGCCGCGGCGATGGTCCGGACTATGCGCAACTGGCGGAATCGGAGGGTCGACCCCGCCTGCGCACGTGGCTCGATCGCATCAAGACCGAATCGATGATCGAGCCGGCCGTCGTGTACGGCTACTTCCCCTGCTACGCCGAGGGCAACGATCTCGTGGTCGTCTGGCACGAAGGCCCACAGGTAGGCCAGGAACGCATGCGCTTCTCCTTCCCCCGACAACGTCGCGACCGGCGCCTATGCATCGCCGACTTCTACAAGCCGCACCCCGGCACGGCCAACCTCGAGGAGTTCGACGTGGTCGCTTTCCACGTCGTCACCATGGGTCAAGCCGCGTCGGAGGCCACCGGGCGATTGTTCGAGTCGGACTCCTACCGGGACTACCTCGAACTGCATGGCCTGAGCGTGCAACTCACCGAGGCACTCGCCGAGTACTGGCATGCACGGATTCGTCAGGAGTGGGGCTACGAATTCGAGGACGTTGCGGATATGGACACCCTCATCGCCAAGCAGGGTTACCGCGGCTCTCGCTACTCCTTCGGATACCCGGCCTGCCCGGACCTCGAAT
>JAQCBM010000278.1 GCA_027729865.1 Actinomycetota bacterium | reverse complement strand
AGTAACTGTCGGAGACGTGGAAGTCTAGGGGGGGCGCAGACAAGATGATGCCGGTCAGTCCGCCGAACAAGAAGGTGATGAGGAAGCCCATGGTCCACAACATGGGGGTGTCCATGGACACCGAGCCCTTCCACATGGTTCCAATCCAGTTGAAGAACTTCACGCCCGTGGGCACTGCAATCAGCATTGTCATCAACGCGAAGAACGGCAGGTAGACCGACCCGGTTACGTACATGTGGTGCGCCCACACCGCAACAGACAGCGCACCGATAGCCATGGTGGCGAAGATCAGACCCTTGTAGCCGAAGATCGGTTTGCGCGAGAAGACGGGGATGATCTCACTGGCGATGCCGAAGAATGGCAGCGCAATGATGTAGACCTCCGGGTGTCCGAAGAACCAGAAAAGGTGTTGCCACAAAATGGCACCCCCGTTTTCCGGAGCAAAGACCACCGAGCCGAACTGACGGTCGACGAACATCACGATGAGAGCGGCGGCGAGAACGGGGAACGCGATGAGCACCAGAACCGACGTGATGAAGATCGTCCAGGTGAAGATCGGCATGCGAAACATGGTCATGCCCGGTGCGCGCATGGTGAAGATCGTGGTGATGAAGTTGACCGAACTGAGGATCGTGCCCAAGCCACCGAGGGCCAGGCCCAGGAACCACAGGTCTGCACCTGGCGTGGGCGAGAACACCGCGTTGCTCAAGGGCGCGTAGGCGAACCACCCGAAGGATGCTGCACCCCCCGGAGTGAGGAAGCCGGCTGCAACGATGAGACCGCCGAACAAGAACAACCAGTAGCCGAACATGTTGAGGCGCGGGAATGCCACGTCGGGCGCACCTATCTGCAGCGGCATGATCACGTTGCCGAAGCCGACGAACAGCGGCGTGGCGAACAGGAACAACATGATGGTGCCGTGCATCGTGAACAGCTGGTTGTACTGCTCCAGCGAGATGATTTGCAGACCCGGAACAGCTAGTTCAGCTCGGATCGCCAAGGCCATCACACCGGCAATGAAGAACCACAGCACCGAGGTGACCAGGTACATGTAGCCGATGATCTTGTGGTCGGTGGACGTGACCCAATTGACGATCGACTTACCCAAGTTCGGCTTGCGCGGGGTGTACACCGGTGCTTCGTATGCGGTGCCGGTGACGGGTGGCTCGTTCAGGATCGTCATAGCCTGCGCTCCCCAGGACGTTGTCCCTCAGTGGTGATTCGATCTGCGTCTAATACTCCGGTCTGGCCCTTGGCTCGCAACTCGGCCATCTTGGCGTCGAACTCATCGCGCTCGACCACTTCAACCTGGAAGAGCATCCGAGCGTGGTCCACCCCACACAGTTCCGCGCACTTGCCGGCGTAGGTGCCGAGTTTGTCCGGGGTGAGTTCGAAGACGTTGGTCTTGCCAGGGATGACGTCCATTTTGAACAAGAAGGCAGGCACCCAGAACGAGTGGATGACGTCCGGCGAGTTCAATTCAAAACGGATCTTCTCATCGATCGGCAAGTAAAGCGTGGGAGGTTCACCCGGAGAACCCTCACCGTAGGGAACGCCCACGTCGAAGGCGTCCTGGTCGAGATAGTTGAAGGCCCATGACCAACGGAAGCCCACCACCTGAACTGTTTGTTGCTCATCGTTGTCGACCGTCAGGATCTCGCTCTGATCACGCGCCGTGAACCAGAAGAGTCCGAGAATCATGATCAGCGGGACGATCGTGTAGAGCGCCTCGATGGGAATGTTGTATTTCGTCTGTGCGGGGACCTCGTTGGGGTGGCGCCGGCGATATGCCACGGCGGCCCAGATCATCAACCCCCACGTCACGATTCCCACGGCCCATGCAGCTATCCAGGCGCCATTCCACAGGTTTTGGATGATCGGCGCTTCGGCCGATGCCGGCTCGGGGAGGTCGAAGAAGAAGGCTTCGTTGGCGGTGCACCCGGACAGCAACACAGCGGCGGCACCAAGCGCGAGAACACCGACGGTTCTGCGAGACCTGTGAGTTACACCCCGGGGCCCATCGATGGTCGCCACGTAACGCCTTTCTCGCCTGCACCTGTGGTGCCCATAGTCCGGTGTGGAAAAGGTTCACATTCCATGGCGAGACTAGCGCACCATTTGCCCCAAGTTACCCCCCACCTGGGCAAGAAAACCACGTGACCTCCCCCACGTTCGCGCCACTAGCGTTGCCCCATGGGAAGCGAGCCATCCGCAGCCGAAATCTGGCCCGAACCCGGACCCCACCCACCGGCTGGTTACCTCGATGCCGTGGGCGGTCAACCCGTACTGCCCATCGCCCAGCAGGCCTTCGCTGCCGCACTGGAACAGGCCTGGCCCGACCCCGCGCGATTGCACCACGGGGGACGCCGGGCCGGGTTGCTCCTGGATACGGCCCGCGCCGCGATCGCCCGGTTCTTAGGCGTCCGGACTGCGGACACTTATCTCGGTGCGTCGTCGGCCGACCTCATCCGCGCGAGTGTCGGTGGGGTATTCGCGGCGCGAACGGCTGCCGGCGCACCTGCGCGGATCCTGGTCAGTGCAGCCGAATCCATGGCCGTGGTCTTCGCCGCCCGCGCGGTTCCCGGCGCCGAGGTGGTCACCATTCCGCTAACCCCGACCGGTGCCGTCGACACTGAGGTGCTCGCCTCCGAGCTCAGCACAGGCGCAGCCGTGGCGTGCGTACAGGTGGCCAATGCCGAGATTGGCACACACCAACCTGTCCAACAGGTTCACCGCTTATGCCGCCAAGCTGGTATCCCGCTGATCAGCGATGCCACCCAAGTGGCGGGCCACGACGACATCGGCAACGACTGGGATGCGCTCATCGCATCTCCGCGCGATTGGGGTGCGCCGTCCGGATGCGCAGTGCTCGTCGTCCAGCCGGAGCTTCGCTGGCAGCCACCCGAAGCCCCGGATCGTGGCTGGGTGGGAGGATTCCCTGATGTGGCCGCCGCCGCAGCGGCTGGTGCGGCCGCGGAGTACGTGGGGCCACACTGGCGCACCCAAGCGCAGGTGCATCGTTCGATGATCGATGACATTCGTGCCGCCGTAGACGAACTACCGGGCGCGCGGGCAGTGGGCGATCCGGTAGACCGACTCCCCCACATCGTGACGATCGTGATCGACGACGCCATCGGTGAGGCAGTGGTCACCGATTTGGATGCTCGGGGAATCGCTGTGGCTAGCGGGTCGGCATGCACCGCAGATAATCGGATGCCCAGTCACGTACTTGAGTCGATGGCGATCATCACCCCAGCGAGTGTGCGCATTTCGCTGCCGTACGCCTGCACGGACGAAACCATCGGCGAACTCCTTCGAATACTGCCCGAGGTACTCACCGAAGCCCGCGCTTGATAGTCAGGAAAGACACGGAGGTTGAGCGATCAACTCTGGGAGTCGTTCCAGATAGGTCGATCGCGGAATCTCAGTCACTCCCAGAGTTGCCAGATGCGAAGTGCTCCACTGCACATCGATGAGCCGCTTACCCGAACAGCCGCGCAACCGCTCCACGAGCGCAACGAGCGCTACCTTCGATGCATCGCGCGTGTGATGGAACATCGATTCGCCTGCGAACAACCCCCCGATTTC
>JAQCBM010000277.1 GCA_027729865.1 Actinomycetota bacterium | reverse complement strand
TCGCTGGGGCAGGCGTGACCTTCGCCTTCACCGCTGCCGTTGCTGTCTTGATCATCGCCTGCCCCTGCGCCCTCGGACTGGCGACTCCCACTGCACTGCTGGTGGGCACCGGACGCGGTGCGCAGATGGGCATCGTGATTCGCGGCCCGCAGATTCTCGAGGCAACACGGCGCATCGAGGCCATTGCGCTCGACAAGACCGGAACGCTCACCGAGGGTCGCATGACGGTGGTCGACGTTCTCCCTGCGGACAACCACAGCAATGACGATGTCCTCGCTCTCGTCGCTGCGGTCGAAGCGGCATCCGAACACCCCATCGGCCAAGCCATCGCCGCGGCGATCGACTCACCAGCACCTGTTGAGTCGTTTTCCAGCACCCAGGGTCGTGGGGTCCAAGGTGTGGTGGATGGTCAAGCGATCGTCGCCGGTCGCCCCCCATGGCTGATCGATGATTGGTCGATCACCATTCCGTCAGTGGCGACCACCTGGATCCAGCAGCACCAGGAACTCGGTCAGACGGTGATCGCCGCAGCATCCGATGGAAACTTCCTTGGTGCGATCGCGGTAGCCGATGCGATCAAGCCCACCAGCAAGCAAGCGATCGAAGACCTCAAGGCGCTCGGTCTTCATCCAGTTCTGGTCACGGGAGACAACAACGCAGCAGCGCACGCAGTCGCCAAGCAGCTCGGCATCGACCACGTCCAAGCCGACGTTCTCCCCGAAGACAAGATCGCGATCGTCAAAGAGCTTCAGGCCGAAGGTCAACGCGTCGCGATGGTTGGCGATGGAGTCAACGACGCAGCAGCCCTCGCGCAGGCAGACTTGGGAATGGCCATGGGATCGGGAACCGACGTAGCCATCGAAGCCAGCGACATCACGCTGATGCGATCTGATCCGCGCAGCATCGTCGATGCGATCCGGCTATCGCGAAAGACCTTGGCCACCATCAAGGGAAATCTGTTCTGGGCCTTCGCCTATAACGTGGCTGCCATCCCACTCGCAGTCGCTGGACTGCTTAACCCGATGATCGCGGGCGCAGCAATGGCCTTCTCTTCGATCTTCGTAGTCACGAACAGCCTCCGGCTGCGCCGTTTTCGCAGTACTAGTTGAGGCCACCTCGCTTCCGAACCCGGGCCACGAAGCCATGAAAGGGCACCCCGGTAGCATTCTCAGGCTCGCCTGGCGAGCGCGCCGCCTTAGCTCAGGGGTAGAGCAACGCACTCGTAATGCGTAGGTCCGGGGTTCAAATCCCCGAGGCGGCTCCATGGATCCGGCCCGCCTGTGCCGGCATTGCGAACATTTTGCGAACATTTTTCTGAGAACACCGTCTCGGCTGCCTCGGAAAGTCGGGCTGCATGGCCATCCCTGTCAGCCTCATACAGTGATGTGTAGAGGTCCATTGTCAGTCGAATATCCGAGTGGCCAAGGGCTTCTTGAAGTTGCTTGGGGTTTACTCCCGCTTGGATGCTCAGGGACGCATAGGTTTTGCGGAGAGAGTGTGGCGTAAAACCTTTCAAGTCTGTTGCTCGGATTGCGGGATCGAAGAACGATTTCCGCCAGGTTCGATAGCGAATTGGACCACCCTTCACTGCAGTGAACAGAAGGTCCTCAGGGGTCTCCAACTCAAAGAGTTGAGTCATGAGATGAGGAACCAAGAAGTTTGGGATGGGAATCACGCGAGACTCACCGCTCTTGGGTGTAGTGAGTTGGAGCCGTCCCTTTATGTCCGTGAAGGCCCTGCGCACGTGAAGACGGCGGTCTCCGATCTCCACATCTCTTGCTCGCAGAGCGGTGACTTCACCGAAGCGCACCCCTGTGTAGGCCATAACAAGGATCATCAACCTGTAGGGGCCACTGGCCTCCGCCAGGTCCGCAACCTGTCGATGATTCAAGACGAGCGTCGCCTTGGATGACTTGGGGCTGGGCAGGAAGCCTTTGCCACCTAGTTCCTTGGCTCTGACCGCGGGGTTTGTCGTCAACCTTTCTTGGGACACTGCAAGGTCCAAGATCTGTTTGAATACTGAGAATGTTTTCCTAACGGTCTGTGGCGAGAAGTCCTTTCGCAGGGTTCTGACCCATCTAGTCACTTCATCAGGCCTTATGTGTTCCAGTCTCATTGACGCCCACTCAGGCTGAATGGACCGAATCCAGATGTCCATGTAATCCGACCGTGTCCGCTCGGAAGTGGTCAGGGAATCAAACCATTCGTCAGTGAGTTCTTGCAGGGTGACTTTGGCTCTCTTTGGTGGAACAAACGAGTGAGATTTGATCCGGCTTCTTTGTTGTGCCTCGTACTTCTCGGCATCCTTTTTGTAATGGAAGCCGCCCTTTGAGTGCTGCTTAGTGCCTACTCTCCAACGGGCTTCCCACGTCTGTCCCCGTTTGTGGGCGCTCATGAGACGTCTCCCGCAATTGCACTCTTTAGTAGTTCGCAGAAGTCGCTTGCCTTTTGTGTCACTTGTCCCCCTGTTCGACCATGTTGTGCAGTGGTCAGAAAGCCTGATTCGCGGCTTCTCTGCAGAATGTTTCGTGTGCGGGTGATTGCTGGTACGTCAGTCGATCCAGTGAATTCGCCAGCGACTGTTATGACCGGTCGATCATCGCCTTCGGCAACACGATTTGCATAGAGACATGCAACTTTCAGTTGGTAGTAGCGCGACATTAGATCGCGGGAATTGCGAAAACCAAGCAGCGTGTTGTTCGAAGCGAGTAACTCAACGTCACTCTCAATCGGCAGGTCAAGGTGCTGTGGGACGCTTGGGGGACAGTAGGCGGCTGAAGCCTTGGCCTGCATATGACTGAGCGGGATTGAACGCAACTCACTGGACGGAAAATTGACCATGTCCGGAGGGTCACCGGAATTCAATAAGTCGTTCGAATACCACTGCCCCAGACGATCTTCTAGTTCCTCCTGAGACATGGCCTCGGGGTAGTCGCTGGGTCGCGCCTGGATCCTCAGTTCCCGCTGCAGCAGGTAAACAAAGTCTTTGTCCTTCTCGTCGGTCAAGACTTGATAGAAGGCGACGGCGATGGCGTCGGAATTCACCCATGAAGCGGCTGCGGCCTCACCGTCCGGGTGCATCGCGAGAGTGATTTGACCAGCCGTCATGGATGCATCGTACCACGGTGTGTCGGGTTGTCCAACAGAGTGGGACAACTCTATCGTATAAGCCCAAAATACGTCGTCTATGAGGAGGCGCTCGTGACTGTAGAGAAGTTTGTGGACCCTCGTGAGGTCGCCCGGCACCTATCTGTGTCGCTGTCCTGGATCCACAAGATGGCCATCTATTCCGACATCCCTGTGTATCGGATCGGGAAGAACCTGAGATTCAAAATCTCCGAGGTGGAGGAGTGGATAGCCAATGGTCGTTGACTTGATGCCGAGACTAATCGAATTCGTAGAGTCCCACTGCCAGCAGGAGTACCGCACGTTTAACTGCTCGGGGTCGTGCGGCATTCAGATTGATGCCCTTGCTGGGGCGAAATTGTGGTGCGGACAACCGGACTGCCGGGGGGTGATGAAACCGAGTTATCGCGTTTCCAGCAAGAGACTAGGAACTGAGCAGTTTGAAGCAGCCCGTGACCGTGGCGAAAACCCCC
>JAQCBM010000276.1 GCA_027729865.1 Actinomycetota bacterium | reverse complement strand
GGCCTTGATCAGATCGGGCGCCTTGCGGCGGAACTCGACCCGATACCTCCTTGGAATGATGACCTCCTTATCATCAGCGGCCAAGATTCAAGTACACCGGCCACGCCATTACCGAGGCAGACCACCTCCACGAATCTCGGGGAGCGTCATTCGGCGTGCCATCGCAAGGGCATCACAAAGAGCGAAATCCGCTTCTGTGTCAATGTCGTGACCCAATCCGGGCGGCACTTCGATCATTCGAATGTCAGACCCGTAGGTATCCTGATCAGGATCTCGAAGCGTAGCTGTCCTAACGACATCGATCACGCCATTGAGACGGTAAAGCCGCGGGAGCTGCTGACTTCTGGGGAACTTTCCGATGCTGTTTTCTGGGTCGAAAGCCAACAGACGTCCAGTGTCGTCGACGTCGAACATCCAGAACGGATGGTGTACGCCCTCGACTGGGGTAAGTGAACGTACAGAGTCGGCACCGGACTCCTGCAGAAGCAAAATTGCGTCATCGATCAGTCGGCCGTTCTTGAACGGTGTCGTCGGCCGAAGCAGCGCAACCGCGTCCGGCGACGCACCGACTTGCCGTTCGAACCAGTCAACCGCGTGCAGGAGATACGGACGGTCTGGGGATTCGTCAGTCGCCAAGTCTGCAGGTCGCCGAAACGGTACATCGCCTCCGTGCTTGACCGCGACCCGAGCGATGGCGTCTGAGTCAGTACTAACAATTGTCCGTGTGATTAGGGTGCTCTCAGCCGCCGCCTTGATCGTAAAGGCGATCAACGGTTGCCCGTCGAGCAGCCTCAGGTTCTTCCCCGGTACTCGACGACTCCCGCCGCGAGCCGGGATGACCCCCAGGACTGTAAACGGGCTCACGACGCTGTCAGTATGCGACGCAACAACCCGACCGTCCGATCATCGGCCTCCTTCACCGTGGGGAGGTTGAGGCCGATACTCGAGACAGCCCGGCTCGTCGAGCCTGAGTGCGAGTACTGTCGGAAGACAGGCATCTCACTCAGCGAGTAGAAGAAGGGTCTGATCTCGAGTCCGGCAGCGGTGAGGGCGGCCATGTAGTCGTCACGACGTCCGTCACTGAATGTCACGCATACCAGCCAGACCACCCGATCCCGGCATTCAAGGTCGGGCTGAAAGCCAACAAACTCAAATTCGGCCAACGCAGCTCGGTAGGAATCCTCAATCCTGCGCTTGCGCTCGAGCGTCTCATCAATCCTTTCGAGTTGGGCGACTCCGATTGCAGCCTGGAGGTTGGTCATGCGATAGTTGAATCCTGGCGTCTCGTGCCAGTACCGCCTCTCCCTGTTCATGCCGTGGTCTCTGAGGATCCGCATTCTCGCGTCGAGTTCGGACGAGTTGGTAACGCACATACCGCCCTCTCCTGTTGTGATCAGCTTGTTCGCCATGAAGGAGTACGTACCGATGTCGCCGATCGAGCCGACGCGTCGCCCTTTGTAGCGTGCGCCGTGCGCCTCTGCGGCGTCTTCGATGACGTAGAGCCCTCGTGACCGGGCAATCTCCATGATTGGGTCCATGTCGCACGGCTGGCCGTAGAGGTGGACTGGGATGATGGCCTTGGTGCGAGCCGTGATAGCGGCGGCGACGTGCTCGGCCGATATACCCCAACCCTTGGGCTCTACATCGACGATGACGGGCTTAGCGCCGGCAGCGATGACGGCGTTGATTGTTGCCCCAAACGTGAGGTCGGGCACGATGACCTCATCGCCGTCACCGACTCCCAACGCAGACAATGCAAGGTGGATGGCAACAGTACCGTTGCTGGTCGTCACGCCGTGAGAGCACTCGCAATATTGTGCGAACTCAGCCTCGAATCGATCGATATAGGTCCCGCGACTTGAGATCCAGGTCGACATGAAGGCATCGACAAGGTACTTGAACTCGTTGCCACGTAGGTTCGGCTCAGCGACGGGAAGATGGAGTTGGCTTTGCCACAGGAAGACCTCTGTTGCCCTCCGATTTCTATCGAGAAGGGGTAGGAGCCACACACGCTCGTCCACCTTCTTCATCAATTCCGATGGCGAGTCGTTCACCGAGCCGAACACGAAGTCGCTGTTGGCGTATGAGTCGGCTCGATCCTTCAGGCTCCCACCGGCAAGCAAAGCCCGCCTGATATCGCCGTCGGTTAGAATGCCGAGCACACTGCCATCGCCGTCGACGATCAATGCGGTCCCGAGCGCCCCCTCGTTCACGATGCGCATGCACTCAAGCAGCGATGCTGAGCGGGGGCAGAACAATGGCCTGGCATCGACTTTCATTTCTGCTCTCTTACGACGTGTGGGCAAGGGCGTCGACCGCCGCGATCGACGCCCTGACCTGGTCAAGGCCCGTATAGATTTCGAATGTAATGTCTTGGTTGCCGACGTGGTCTCTGAGCACGTCAAGTACATCAGTCCCGACCTCGGTGAGCCCCTGGTTCGTATCAGCAAGCCCGTTGTTGTCGCTCACGTGGAAATAGTCAGTGAGTGGTAATAGGCGGCTGGCCTGGTCAGCGAACTCGAGACCATCCGTGTGGCAGCTCACCTTGAGATGTGCAAGGTCAAGCAAGATCCGCGCGCCCGGACAATGCCTTTGGAGTTCCAGATAGCTCTGGTAGTTGGTGAACAGGAACGCGTTCTCCCCGATACTCTCTTGGTTGACCGCAGAGACAACATTGTTCTCGATGTAGATCTCCATATCTGGGTAGGCTGCGACCAGTCCGCCGAAAGCCTCTGAGAATCGCTGCAACGCAAGCGCTCGATCGTTGACCTGGCGTCTTCCGACCCGCCGGCCTGCCTCGTCGACACGAATATCGATGAGGAATCCGGCGTGCACTCCGTAGCGGGTGATACCGAGGGCCCTTGACGTCGATGCCGCAGCGTGTACATGCTCGATCGACATCCGGTACAGATCATTGTCGCAGCTCGCTAGGTTGAGCACGAAGGGGACGGGCGGAGGAGGAAAGTAGTTATGCACCTGATAGCGAAGGCCATGCCGCCGTCTCAGTTCAATCAGATCGTCAAGAAGCCCTTCGTACCACTCGGTGCCCCCCGTGAGTTCGATGTTTGAAAATCCGGCTCTGGCTAGCTGCTCGACGGCGTCGGCAATAGAACGAGAACTCACGCACGCCGAAGACACCCACGGAGTCATCGGATCGACCTCGCGGGGACGCCGACTACGGTGCAGGCGTCGCCGACGTTCTGAACGACTGCTGCACCGGCGCCTACCGTCACGCCAGAACCTAAAGTGATCTGGTCGATCACAATTGATCCAATGCCCAAAAACGACTCCCCGCCGATCTTCACTCTGCCCGCGATTCTTGCACCAGGTCCGATGTGGCAATGAGACTCGATCTGCGTTTCGTGTTCGACGATCGCACCTGTGTTTATGATGCAGTTGTCGCCGATTACGACTCGAGCGTTGATAATGGCGCCTGCATTCACGATATTGCCTCGACCGAGTTGGGCGTATTCGGAGACAAAGGCCGTCGGGTGAACGATGTTTGGCAAGCTCCACCCTGCTGCCATTGCTTTGTCGAACCATTCGCGTCTCGCGGCATTGTCACCGATAGCGATCGCCACAGCGTCTCCGAATTCTAGAG
>JAQCBM010000275.1 GCA_027729865.1 Actinomycetota bacterium | reverse complement strand
ATCGACATCACCAGCGTGGGACGTGCCAGCGTCGACGTCCACGGCCACACCTACAAGTTGAGCCCGGTCGAGCGCCGGCTCATCAAGAACCTCGGCGGTTCACCCTGGACCGTCGACCGGGCAACCCCCGAAGTCATCGCCGAGGCGAACACGACGTGGACCGACCTCAGTCACGCCGCCGGCTACGCCTCGTCCCGCTGGTTCACCGACCACGTCACCAGCCCCAAGCTCGGCAAGGCCGGCATCCCGACCGTCGGGGTGACCCTCCACGCCGCTCGCTCCGCCGGCGACGCGTGGAAGGCGGCCGACCAGACCTTCCGCACCAAGGTGGCCGCAGCACTGAACTGCACCGAAGCCGACCTCACCGCCGCCCTCAACGTGTCGTTCTGCCCGAAGGCCACCCAGGGTTGCACCGGCGGTTGCGTGACCAACCATAGCTACCACGCCTCCCTCAGCCAGACGCAGAAGAGCCGCCTGCTCCGGGACGCGTTCACGATGATTCGGCCAGACCTCGCAATGGCACTCACCGCCGACCAGTTGCGCCGCACCGTCACCAAGGCTGGGAGCAAGGAGAAGGCTCGCTGGCGAGTGAACATAAGCGACGACATCCGCTGGGAGGTGGTCGCACCCGGCCTGCTCGACATCGCACCTCTCGGGTACACGTACACCAAGTGGCTCCCGGAGGAGCGCCCCACCGTCGACGGTCTCTCGATCGTCTACTCGGCCAACGAGCGTTGGACCGACACCGACATCGTCGAGGCCTGTAAGGCCGGCTTCCGAGTCGCTGTCGTGTTCGACGTCGCCAAGGGCAAGCTCCCTGCCACGTGGAACGAGACGGTCGTCGTCAACGGTGACATCACCGACGACCTCTACGAGCACCCGGCCGGCAGCATCGTCGGCCTGGTTGTGAAAGGGCGCACCGCTGACATCAAGGAGGAAATGGCCCGCACCGGCTTCGCCCGGGCGGCATGACACACAACACCTACAACTGAAACCTCCCTGCACCGAGGCGTCGACCCACGAGGGCGGCGCCTTTCATGCGTTTTCGGGTTGGGACGCGTCCATCGTCTACCGGCGGAGCCGGAACCGATCCAGCTTCCAGAGCGTCACCAGCGCCGTGCGGATCGCGTCACCACGGCGCAGGCCGCGACGCTCACCTTGTTCGAACAGAACGTCGAACCGCCGGTCATCGAGATACTCGAGCAGCTCTCCTGCGGGCAAGTCGTTGTTGATCGGCTGTTGAGGATTCATCGTGCGGATAGTCCTACCGTGGTGAACAGCTACTCACAACGGCCACCGGCGGTGGTGCTACCGGAACGCGTCGAGGATTGATGTGACAACGGAGGGTTGCTGAACTTCGAGTTGTACAGGTACAGGATTGACGAGTGGTTCGGGCTAAGGATCAGACGGCCTACAGCGTGATCCAAATGCCTCCAGGTTCCGGCACGCAGTTCCGGACAGAGGCGCACTCGAAATCCCTATCTTGAATTCCCTTTGGTGAGTACGCCAGAGATGGCGTTGAGTAGTTCAACGATGTCGTTTGGTAGGTGGTCCATCGAATGGGCCGCTCTTCGAATTCGTTCGTTCGAGAGTTCCGCTCCTTTGGTGGCAGTCAACCAAGGCTTGAACTGTTGCTTGAGCCCACTCGTCTCCCACTCTCTTCTCAAGCTTGCCCAGGATGTGGCTCCTTCAACGAAGGACGAAACGGGAAGGTAGTCAAGGATGTCTGGGGCTGACAGTGCGGCAAGTGAGATTCGACTCCTTGCTTCGAATTGACTGGCAAGTACCGCAAACTCCTTGAGCATTTGTGCCTCTGCATTTTTCCGATCGCGGCCGAATGCATCGACTATCGAGGAGACATCTCCTGGGGCTGCAGAGCGAGCACTCTCCCACATTTCCTGGAGTTCTGTGTGGCGCTCATTGTCGCTCAGAAACATCACTGCTGCATCCGTGTACTTGAAGATGATTTGCGCGTCCGATGAGTTCGAAAGATTGCGGAGTCCACGAAGAGGAAGAATGATGACTCCGAGTTCACTCAAATCGCTGCCGATGAGTTCCGACAGCACAATGAGGTCATGCTCACCCTCAACGATCAAAAATAAGCGGCACATTTGTAGGAGATCTGTTCGGTCGACGCCGAGGTTGTCGATCTCCTCGTAGAGCTCCACTGGAAGTGCCTCGAGTTCACTTAGGCCATCGTCACGCTTTCGAAGATGATGAAGCCGAGCATCTGGCAAGCTCAGGAAGGAAGGCGAATGCGTGGCGACGACGAGAGTTGCGCCATACCAATGAGCAATCCGCGAGAGAGCTCCCGCTAAGCGCTTCTCAGCCCGGCGATGAAGTCCACGCTCCGGTTCATCAATGGCGATCATGGCGACTGACACATTCGTTGAGGGGGTGGCGAGCTGAATTGCGAAACGTGCCCAACGTCTTTCGGCGGAACTGAGATTCTCAAACTCGATGAACTCCTCGACAGTCTCTCTGTCTGGGGCATGAGCTCGCCATAAAAATGGCGTTGAAGATCCCCACTCATAGATTGGCCTGAGTGAGCAGTGCAATCGAGGTGGTGCCTCCATCAATTCCGCGAAGAACGCATTGGCGTCGCCGGAGACTTCATCGATGAGATCGTGAACAGCAGGGTCGACTGAGATTCCTGAGCCATTGGAAAGTAAGAGAGCGCTAAACGAATCCTCTGACCAGGGAAGGTGACGCGGATCGTCCTCATCCAACTCGAGTCGTTGTTTCTCTATGTGTTTCAAGATCGCATCAGAGAAGGAGCTTTCCCAGGAAGAGGAAGTGCCGCTTGCATCATCAATTGATTCACCGATGATGCGTCCCCACCGAGGATTCTCGAGACCGGAAGAGACCCGCAAGCATCTCAGTGGCGCCAGCGAATCAGGTCCGTAGAGAATCTCGTTCTCGAAACTCCAGCCCAACTTGCCCCACTCGCGTGATCCCCAGAGATCATCAGGATTTGGGTAGAGGCCCTGAGCCTCCGACAGTAGTGAAGTCATGGTGGAGTCGGGTTCGAGAGCAACGGCAAGCTCCAGTTCGCCACCATGAAGAACAAAGGTGCCCTTCATCACCGAAATGAGCAGAGCGGAGATGATTCTTGCTTGGTATTCCTCGGGCGCCGTCCACAAGAAGTTTGCGTAGCAGATAGTTCTGACTGCCTTGAACCAAGAACCCCATGGCTCAGGGATATGCGGATAATGATGTTCCCGAGGTTCACTCCGGAATGCATCCAGGTCTGATTGGTACGTACGAAGTAGCTGAACAACTTCATGCACCTTTGCCGGATCGTCAACGCCCTCGTCGTCGGGCTCAAGCGCACGACAGACGATCTCAATACAGAGGATTTCTACGTCCTCATCGAACTCGTCGTACCGGCTCGAGTCCATTCGTTCCCAGTGAAGTTTCTGCCAATATGAGGACTCAGGCATGTGGAGATCTTGGTGAAGGAACTGGTCCCAAATCGTCGCGCTTTCGGTTTGCTCGTTTCCCCCCCCTCTTGGATTTGGCAAAGTGAAATAGATGTCAGCTTGATTGCTCACGATTTCACGAATGACGTGGGACTTCCCTGAACCATTCTTCCCATAGA
>JAQCBM010000274.1 GCA_027729865.1 Actinomycetota bacterium | reverse complement strand
CGAGGGCGATCGCTCCCCTCAGTTGTCCCGGTCACTGCCCCAACTTAGCCGCACTCACACCTGCCGAAACAGGGACGACGCTGGCTAGACTTCACTGATGCTCGGGCCGCAGACGATCGTGCACGGCTACCGATATCTGCAAGACACCCTCGGAGATCTGTACCGGGAGATCGCCAAGTTCGGCATCGTCGGCCTTTCCGCCCTGGTTGTGGACATCGGCCTTTTCAACATCTTGCGCTTCGCCGGCGGAGAAGGTCCGCTGTTCGACAAACCGCTCACCGCGAAGGTGATCAGCGTGGCCGTTGCCACAACGGTTGCATACGCCGGTAACCGCTTTTGGACGTTCCGGCATCGAGGCCGCACCCACATGACCAAGGAATACCTGATGTTCTTCGGGCTGAACGGCGTGGCGATGCTCATCGCCGTTGGCTGCCTGTGGTTCAGCCATTACGTGTTGGGCTTCACCTCACCGCTCGCGGACAACATCAGCGCCAACGTGATCGGCTTGGGCCTGGGCACGTTGTTCCGCTTCTGGTCCTACCGCAAGTGGGTTTTCCCGGCGATCCCGGCGGACGAACGCGCCGATCCGGCCAACGAGGAACTGCTCGAACGCGACGCGTCCGCTCCGATCTAGTACCGCCGAGACCTGCAGTTTGCGTCACAAATCTCACGAAATTTGACGCAAACTGCAGGTCTCGGCGCAAAAGGAAAGCTTCAGTCCATCACAGGCAGTTGATCTGGCGCACCATCACCTGCACGTCGACGCGCATCATCGAGTTCGTGGAGTTCATAGACAAGCCGCTGTATTTGCTCCACATTCGGAACGTCCTGGATATACATGTCGCCATCGTCGCTCGCCGACTCGATTTCCAGCGTTCCGTAGTTCAACACCCTGCCTATCAGACCGACCTCGAACGACACGTTGTTCACCTTGGCCAGGGGCATGTCCCGGCCCTGCTTGGTGAGTAAGCCTCGTCGGATGATGATCCTGCGCGTGGTGAATACGTACTGCGTGGTGAACCATCGAGCGAAGGGCAAGATCACCCGCCAGATCAAGATGCCGATCAGAACGAGGAGGATCGGCAACTGCAACCACGACAGTGAAAATGACCCGATGCTCCATTGCCCGACCGAGAAGTACAGCCAGGTGCCCACGAACACCTCGATGATGAGCACGATGGCCGGCCAGATGAGTCCGCGCCAATGTGGTTTGAATTCGAAGGCGATCAGTTCGCCGGGCGCCAGGAGCTTGGTGGGGTAACTCACGGCGACATGATTGCATGCAGGACGTCCCCAGCGATGATGATTCGCGACGTTGACCCCGTGTCCACCATCAGGTGGCCATCCGCCGTCACATCCACCCCCACAGCATCGAATTCTTCCCCTCCGGGGAGGACTACCCTCACGTCCGCCCCGATACTGCGGCACAGCACCCGATAGTCCACCAACGCCTCGTCCCACGGTTGTTGCGTGCGCCTGTAGAACGACGACAGCAGCCCAGCCAGCACCGCACTTCGATCCGGACTCACCCCCGAAACACCCACCCACGAGCCGGCCTGGGTGAAATCCAGGGGGGGGCGTTCGACGTTGATCCCGATACCCACCACGGCACCGCCGGCAAAACCCTCAACCAAGATCCCGGCCACTTTGCGATCGCGGAAATCCAGTACATCGTTCGGCCACTTGATTGCCCAGGACATGTCGCCTTCGTCGCGAGCTACGTCCACAGCCGCCAGCGCGGCAAGCAGCGGCAATCGCGCGGGGCGATCACATGAACGCACAATCGTGCTGGACCACAAACCAGCACCGCGATCACTGACCCAGGTGCGCCCATGGCGCCCCTTACCTGCCGTTTGCTCGCCAGCCACCACGCAGGTGCCATCCGCTGCACCCGATGACGCAAGGGCCAGCGCATCTGCATTGGTCGACCCGGTGGATTCCACGTACGAGGGTGCCGGCCACGGACATCCTGCAGCGGCCAGCAACTCCCGCACCCGCCCAGGATCGGGGATCCAGCCCACCTCACTCACGCGGCTAAGGTACGCACGATCGCAATTCGTTCCAGCAGCGCGTGGAGGGAAGCACCATGAGCGCAGAGGCAGTCGACGGCACGGAAAGCCCCGAACCCACTGGCCCCGAGCGCAGGACCACCGCCGGCAAGGCCGACATCTTGAAGGCACGGCGCGCCGACGCTGCCAGCAAGCGACAGGCGGCGATCGACAAGCAGCACGCGAAGGGCAAGATGACCGCCCTCGAGCGCATTGAAGCCTTCCTCGACGAAGGTTCCTTCCAACAGATCGACGGCTTGACCCGTCATCGCTCGCACAACTTCGGCCTGGAGAAGAACCGTCCCTTCGGCGATGGTGTCCTCACCGGCTACGGCACGGTGGATGGTCGGCCGGTCTGCGTGTTCGCGCAGGACTTCACGGTTTTCGGTGGCTCACTTGGCGAGGTTTTCGGCGAGAAGATCGTCAAGATCATGGACTTGGCAATGAAGACCGGTTGCCCAGTGATCGGCCTCAACGATTCCGGTGGAGCGCGCATCCAAGAAGGCGTGGTCTCCTTGGGGCTCTACGGCGAGATCTTTCGACGCAACGTTCAGGCATCCGGAGTGGTTCCCCAGATCTCGGTGATCATGGGGCCGTGCGCCGGCGGCGCGGTCTACTCCCCCGCCATCACCGACTTCACCGTGATGATCGACCAAACCTCGCACATGTTCATCACCGGACCGGATGTGATCAAGACGGTCACCGGCGAGGACGTCACCTTCGAAGACCTCGGTGGCGCCCGCACCCACAACAGCACCTCCGGCGTTGCGCACTACATGGCAACCGATGAAAGCGACGGCCTGGACTACGTCCGCGCACTGTTGTCCTACCTACCAAGCAACAACCTCTCCGACCCCCCGGTTTTCCCCACCGAAGTGCACATGGAGTTCACCGACGAGGACTACTCCCTCGATTCGATCATTCCCGATTCGCCCAACCAGCCATACGACATGCACACCGTGATCGAAGCGATCCTCGATGAGGACGAGTTCTTGGAAACCCAGCCGCTTTTCGCTCCCAACATGATCACCGGATTCGGTCGCATCGAGGGCCACGCGGTGGGCATCGTGGCGAACCAGCCGATGCAGTTCGCAGGAACTTTGGACATCGATGCTTCCGAGAAGGCCGCGCGCTTCGTGCGCACCTGCGATGCGTTCAACGTTCCCGTCATCACGTTCGTAGATGTCCCAGGATTCCTTCCAGGAACCGAGCAGGAGTGGAACGGCATTATCCGCCGCGGTGCAAAACTCATCTATGCCTACGCCGAAGCCACGGTTCCGCTACTGACCGTGATCACCCGCAAGGCCTACGGCGGCGCGTACGACGTCATGGGTTCCAAGCACCTCGGTGCTGACATCAACCTCGCCTGGCCCACGGCGGAAATCGCCGTCATGGGTGCGCAGGGCGCTGTGAATATCTTGTATCGCAAGGAGCTCGCCGAGACGGCCGATCCGGACAAGCGTCGCGTCGAACTGATCGACGAGTACACGGACACCCTCGCCAATCCCTACATCGCTGCCGAGCGCGGATATGTCGATCGGGTGATCCTCCCGCACGAAAC
>JAQCBM010000273.1 GCA_027729865.1 Actinomycetota bacterium | reverse complement strand
GAAAAAAACTTGCGCAATTACAAGAGGCCGTCAGGAAGGCATCCTCAGCAAGCCGAGATTCGTCAACCAAAGCCGGGATAGCACTCACCTCCAAACTCCAAGCGAGCGCTCAATATCGGCTTGACACTAACTTTGCGAAACTCTCCCGCGTTGGAAACCCTGCGATTGAGGAATTCGAAGAGCGAGTGCTGAGCCGGGTATTTCGAGGTCTGCGTGTTGACATCTGGAGATCAATTTTGCGCCAGATCGAAGAAGACACGAACAAAGTGCCCCTACCAATACTTGATCTGTACAAGTGAGATCACTCAGTCTCTGCGGACGCACCGTTCGAACTTGCTTCCTTTAATCTGTCCTCCGCCAGAGCCGCAAAATCGGGATTAATTTCAGCAACGAAGGGAACTCGCCCCATCTGTAGCGCCGCTACTGATGCAGATGCCAGACCCCCGAAAGGTTCCCAAATCACCTGACCGCTGTTCGTGGCTGCTCCGATAATTCGCTCCATTAGCCGAAGGGGCTTCTGGTTCAGATGAGCCGACGCGACGCCTGCCTTCGGATTGTGGACCCTCGGAGCATGCCGAGTACCTGTTCCGCGAATCCGTTCCTTCCCATGCAGCGGTGGCTCCTGCCAGACATTCGTCAGGCCATTTTCATGGTTCCATGGGTAACGGAATGATGCCCATTCGCTACCCGTCAACGGCATCTTTCCATCTAAGGAATAGTACGGGCGCCCACCGACGTCCCCTTTGGAGTTAGCCCAATCAACAAGTCTCTGAAACATTTCGGCGGGTGGGAAATACCACAGCCAACCTGTGTCGAGATACTTCCGAACTGCTGCATCCTTTACACCACAAGCGTCGTTTGCTTGCCGAAGGGGCAAGCCAGTGCGCTTCCATTCGTTCTTGAGCCAATGCTTCGCCTGCACCAATTCTCCGTTCACTGGGAATTCCAGACGGCGCGAATAGAACACGCAAATCTCGTTTGCGATCGGAAAACGGCGGATCGTTTTTCCGTTGACGTTGCCTGCTATGTGCGCGATTCCCTTGTCCCAATGCACCGTCTCGACATAGTCCCAACCTGCAGAATCAAGAAGTGGGTGCACGTTGGCCCAGCCGACCTCGGTGCACCAGAACCAGAGCGTCGTCGAAAACTTCGATAGCCGCGTCCAAGCATCGATATGCGGGCGGTAAAAGTCGGCAAGGGGCTCCGGAGTTCGTGGGTCGCCGAAAAATCCTCCTACCCCGTACGGACCATCGACCATGATGAGGTCCGGCGCAGACCAGTTCTCGTACGCATCCATAGCGTCGCCGTGATGAAGGTGATAACGCCTCGGTGTCGCCTTTGGTCGTCCGGCCATGACACCAGTCTGCCAGCGGGGTGTCCCAGTCTCGGGCTCCGGCACTTTCCGACGACACGAACAGAGGACGGAGGGCATGCAAGTGCTCTGCCTTTCCCCCATTTTTCGTCAATCGACAAGTCGCCAAACATCCGAAAGTGCCTATCGTGATTCTGTGCGCCGATTCGTTGCCCCACCTGAAAAGAGACCGGGAGGCGTGAACGCCCGGATACTTCTCGCATGGGTCGCCTACAAGTCGGAGCAGAACGCCAAAAACGGGGGAAAGGCAGAGCAGGAAGCGAGCCTGCTGCATGTCCAACAGATGCTTCGATTCTCCACAGAGAATCAGGCTTCTGCCGTTCTCAAACGACTTCGAACCTCAGCAAGCCCTTCCGAGGGCCCATGGTTGGCGGTTAGCACCCCGTCCCGCGGCGCCCGAGGCCACGCGTATCGACTTGGTGCCGCTGCCACGGCAAGTGCTCCTGACTGGGCAGCCTGCGGAAAGTGTCTGTACTCACCCAGCGGCCTGCTCACGCCATATATGTTCCGCCCAGTTCTTCTTCGGCCTCCGCTCGGTCAGGGCATCACAGGATGCCTCGTCATCGGGTTCGTTGATCAATTTGGACCTGTGACCAAAACTGAGATCGTTGGCGCCTTGAGCAGCCTCATGCGTCGAGAAACGGCTTTGAAGGCACTCAGGCGGGCCGTTGCCATGGAACTGCTTGTGCTGGAGGACGATCACGTTATTGCCCCTCGCAATCTTCGGGAACGGATCAAGAACGACGAGATCGAGTTCGGCGGACAATCTCGCGCAGCCTTCCTCGATCAGCAGATCGGCTCGCGTCAGTTCGAGTCACAGATGGAGCGCCTTGGCGGAGCCACCCTCGAGCGACTCAAAGCAATTATCCGGAAGTTGCCATGCTTCTACTGTGCAACAGCCGCTCCACCCGAGGGCGGTGAGGTTGAGCACTTTCCCCCAAAGCATTGGGGGGGCGGCGATGACGCGAGTCTCCTCTTGCCGATCTGCACCAGATGCAACAAGAGCCACGGTTCGAGATTGAAGGGCACACCCAAGATCTCGCGACCGGTAGTTACTGCAGAACGGATTCCTTTCGATGGGGAGACCGAAGACTTTGGGCCTTGGTTTTTTGAATTCTTCCTCATGCGCGCCGTTCACTACGCGCACGCCCTCAATGAGACGTGCCTTGACGACGCACGCGACGCCGCATTGAGGTTCTTTCCAACGTTGATCGCGTTGAAGAGAGGAATCCCCGTCGTCGCTGTTCCAACCGGCGAGATCACCACAGCGGCCCTTTCAGACGACTTGAGCGTCACGAGCGGCGCTGTCGGAGCGCTCGAGGGGCTCCCTCGCCTGCTTCGCCGTTGAAGAAGATCGAAGCCGGGCCGCTGGATTGACATCGCTTCAAGGATCGCCTGCGCCAAAAAACGCTCTGGCATGAAGCCACTGCCCCACCGCTCTATTGACCCGAATGAGGTCCACGGCGCGAAGAACGGTCTTCAGAGCCATCGGAGTGTGACTCGAAGTTCCATGCTCGACGGAATTCGGCCACGGCGAGGTCAGACGCCAGTGCCCGTGTGTAGAGGGCAACCATGGCTCCTGATGACCATCCCGCGGCAGACTTAACAGATGCTTCGGACACCCCAGATCGCAGCGACTCAACTGCCCAACCTCGACGCCATGCGTGGGCGGGTAGGAGCCCGTGTCGGCGGAGCATGAGCCGAACACCATCTGGGCCAATCCCGAACAACGAGTCGTTGGACCATTTCCGAAGGTGCCGACGAACAAGCCGGGCTGAGACCGGCGGGAGTGGAGCAACCCGAGGTTTCCCGGTCTTCGAGGTACGAACGATGAGGAATCCATCTGGCAGGTTGACATCTGCAACTGTGAGCCGCGCGACCTCTGAACGCCGTAGACCCGCCCCCCAGAGCACCCCAAGGATTGCACGGTCACGCACCTCAGAGAGCCGCTGAAGGCCGTCTGAGAAGTCCTGAGCGGTGGCGGTCGGCTGCGGTCGCTCACGCTCGACGGGAACGCGAATTTGTCGCCACCACGACAGATCGTTATCCCCGATCTGTTCCGACCACCGGCCGAAGGCGCGAAGGGATTGGGCGCGCTTTCGTTGCATCGACCGTGTTGGCGCGGCAGTAATCCAACGCCGTGCTTCTTCAACGGTCTGTGAATCGGTGTCGGATACGAAGCGGTGTAGCAACGCCACATGAGTGTCGACCGTCGACGCGGCCTTGCCTGCTAGCACCCA
>JAQCBM010000272.1 GCA_027729865.1 Actinomycetota bacterium | reverse complement strand
TCAGTGGCGAGCTCAAACCTGCACTTCGGCCACGGCGAATGAAACCTTGATGTAATTAGCGGATCAGTCTCGCGTGACGCCGGTGATACTCAAGATGTTCGCCGAGAATGGCATGGCTCGGATGCAACCTCAGTAAACCGAGTGACTCGCCGCTGAGGGTGTCGACAACTCGGCCGTTCTCATCGATGTACCGGGCGAACGTATCCAAGCGCTTATGACAATTCGGACAGAGACACAGCATGTTCGTCGTCTGGTCCGGTCCGTTGTGCGGTGTGCCCAGTGGACGAATATGGGCCGCTTCGGCATAAGCACCAGCTGGGGTGTGGACACGTTCCGAACACATCTGGCAAGTCCAGTTGTGGAGGTGTTTCACCCAGCTCGCAAGCCGGTTGTCACGGACGAGCTGATTGCCGTGAGAGATTTGCCGCCGTTCTGGTCGGTCCACTCCTTGAGGCGACACATCGGTGTGGCGGGTCTCAAGGGATTCTTGCGTCAATTCGAACCGATAGATCCGAAACCCGTCGACCCCAACTTCTGGCCAATAACGCGCCACACGGTATAGCCCGTCATACCGATAGCCAGACGCTGGAGAAAAAGCTGGGTCACCCCCAAATCCGCGAATCACCCGAACCGGCAACTGCTGATCAGACGACACGGCGAGTGCCAAATTGCCCCGCTCCAGCATCTGGTGAGCGATCTGTCGACCCGTTTTCGGATCATTGCCGCCATGCCCCGTATAAATAATCCGATCCCCAAAGTCTTCATCATCTATGTAGCCACCAGAAATGACGATGCTGTCAGCGCCCTCGGTTCCTGCACCCGATATTCCCGCTTGTCTTGGGCGATGCACTCCAGAGAGCGATGCCTCGACCCGGTTCGCAAACACTGTTCCGACTGCTACGCCGGGCACATGACCAAAACGGCGAGTTGTCCCGAGTTCAATCACGTCGAATCCAAGCTTCCGAAGCGGTTCGGCCACCGTTGCTGCATCACCACGGAAATCAGTCGCGGCGAGTGGACTATCGGGATATTTGAGGTTCCACGCCAGCTGAATGACCACTTTTGCTTCAAACTCTTTTCCATCGCGCACAAGCAGGTACTTGACCGATGGACTTGCTCCAAGGCTGACGCGAAGCTCCTCGGTCGATAGCCCATGGGCATGATTCAATGCTCTGCCGATATCCGCCACCGAGAGACTCTGCATCGGATTCGAGCGGGTAGATGTCATACCTATTGTTCTACCTCGTTGCTCTCTACAGGTATCCGGGGTGCTCGACGCAATACGGAGTGATCTGTTCGTCCTTGACCGAATTGAAGCCCGCAACCCGCAGCACACCGATAATTGGCTCCATGGCGTTCAATTGGCTGACAGTCTGAATTGGCGCCACTCCCGTCTCCAGGTTGCGTTTCACGACTTCCGCTAATCGAATCAGCTCTCCCGCGAACGCCATCAAGGGCACGTTAAGACGATCAGTCGCATTATGCCTCGTGGGCGCATCGTCCTGAGTGCTACGAATCTGTTGATCGCTCATTGTCAATCCTCCACGTCGTCGACGTCGTGAAAGTACGGAATAATCGGTTCGGCTGCTCGTTCCGCGTGGGACTCTTTCAGGATCTCGATCAAGTCAACGGTGCAGTCGTCGGCATCCCCACACAACACCGCAAGGGCGATACACATGAGGTACTTGCACGTGGCGAGTGCTTTCTCGGGAAGGACCTCTTCATTTTCGTCAAATGCAGAGTCGAGGATTCGCATCATCCCAAGACGCGCAGCAGTCGGATCGCTCGGTTCGCAGGATTCCACGAGCTGTGAAAACAAGTAACGAGGCTCGATGACGCTCTCCTCATCTCCCTGCTCGGCATCGATCTGGTCGTGTAACGAAGCCAGATGCGACAACAAGCCCGGTACGTAATCCTCGTGGATTGCATCCATCAGTGTCGTCGCCACGGCCACTCCCCCGAGCAGAAGTGCAGTGCAAAGATCGTCGTCATCGTCCACCGGAGGTTCAACACCCAGCACCGTCGGGAGCTCATCCAATGAGCAAAACATCCAGGGCGACAGGATCGGCTCGTCAATCGAGGAACTCAGACAGTCGATCAACTTGCGTTCAACGGTCAGGTTGTAGCTGACGTCGACCATCCCTTCCGGGATGCCGTCTGCGTCAAGAGCATTGTCGTAGTCGTTCTCATCGAAAAGAGGCATGTCTTCTCCCTAGGCCGCGATCGATCGGCTGATCGAGTCGTCGAGCAGAATTATGCGGTCAGCCACCCGGTATAAGCCGTGATGGGTAGTTCCTAGGTGACTGATCACGGTGACATGCACGTTGTTGGCGTGCAGCCTTCGAATGACGGGGATGAATATCCCGTCCCCCGACGCAATCCTCACGAATCCGATTCGTTGCTTGCGGAAGCGTCGATTTCGCTCGACAACCTCATCGAGGTAGTCGATGATCGCCAAGTCTGCGCCGTTTCTGCCCGAACGAACCCGGAATCCACCGTGATACTTCTCAGCGAGACGTTGGGAGGTGAAAGCGTTGCGAGGGTCACTTGCTATGAAGGTCTCGTCCGGCAGGCTGCCAAAGAGCCGGGTCATTCGATGGTGGAAAATCTCCGCGTCGTGCCAGCTGGGCATTCCGGAACGTGTGACGTTCTCGATGTCCACGACAAGAGATGTACGAAATGGGCGGTTTTGTGTGGTTTTCATAAGTAACTGCGATCCTACCACCATTAGTCGTGTCTTGTCAACCCAAAATGCCATATAACCTAAACTTACACAAATTCTTTTGCTATACTGGTTGTCACAAGGTACATGTCATGTCGTTAATGGTGTAATATTACAAGAGACATAACACAAGTACTAAAGCAACAATGCACCAAAGGCCTAGGCATAAGGAACAACTAATGAAAAAGCGAATCAACAGAACCCAACCGATTGAACCCCGACGACGCACCCAAGCCACGAACGCACCGTCGAAACAGTGGCGTCGCCTCTCAGAACTGTTCACGGACCTTGCCAACTACACGGCCAACGACCAGCAGACCGAACAAGACCTGCTCCTCACAGAAGCCGAGTTCGGAGCCAAGTACAGGAAAGGGAAAGCCAACCGCCTTCAGGAGCTCGAAACCAAGAACACCAGGGTCGCCTATGAAACCCTCAAGATTGAACACTCACGGATCAGCATCCTCGGATCCGAACTCGATGCCGCCCTCAAAGACAACAACGGCAATCTTCACAACCTATTCGCCGTCCCGAAAACCCCTGAGCAAGCCACAGCACTACTCCGGCTCTGGTTCCTCGACCTCGGACCAAAAGGACCCAGAGTCCAGGTCACGCTCGACGACCTCCGGTCAACGCTCCAAAACCTCGAATTCGACGACATCGACACCGAAATCGCTCGCCGTCTCATCTATCCGATCGGCGAACCCGAGACGGTCCAAGACTTCGCCCGGAGAGTACGCCTGACACGTCAGTCCATCTACCCCAGAATCAACAGAATCACCCAACAAATTGACGAGCTCAATACGGACAGAACCTTCGCTCCCCTCATCGACGCCGTAAGCGACGCTCACACAGCTAGCCCGACCGGTCTGCACTTCCCGGTTCAACACCCGCTGATCAGCA
>JAQCBM010000271.1 GCA_027729865.1 Actinomycetota bacterium | reverse complement strand
AGCACCCTGCTGCACGAACATGGAGCGCTGGCGTTCTGGGATTACGCAGCCTGCGGGCCGTACGTCGACATCGACATGCAGCCCCGTTGCTCAGAACACCCTTTGTCCTACAAGGACGCCGTCTTCCTCTCACCACACAAGTTCATCGGCGGTCCAGGGACTCCAGGCATCTTGTTGGTGCGGCGTGAGCATGTGCGAAATTCAGTGCCCGATGTGGTGGGTGGCGGCACGGTCGCATACGTGAATCCCGATGAACATCTGTACCTCAACGATCCTGAACACCGCGAGGAAGGTGGAACGCCGGCAATCATCGAATCGATTCGTGCAGGCCTCGTTTTCGATCTGAAGGAACACGTGGGTGTTGACGTGATTCGCGCCAGAGAAGACGACTTCGTACGCCGAGCGATCGCCAGCTGGCGAACCAACCCTTCGATTGACGTTCTTGGTAACACCGACGCCGAGCGCCTATCCATCATCAGTTTCGTGATTCGGCGGCCGGGAAGTCGCTATCTGCATCACAACTTCGTGGTTGCTGTGCTCAATGACCTGTTTGGGATCCAATCTCGGGGTGGTTGTTCCTGCGCAGGTCCCTACGGTCATCGACTCTTGGGGATCGACGTCGAGCGATCGCACGAGTTCGAGCGGGAAATCACCCATGGCTGCGACGGCATCAAGCCTGGATGGACACGCATCAACTTCAACTACTTCATTTCCGAGCCCGTCTTCGAGTACCTCGTTCAGGCGGTCCACCTCACCGCGGAGTACGGACATCGATTGCTTCCTTTGTATCGATTCGATGCTGCTTCGGGTCTTTGGCAACACCGAATCGGTGCGGTCGAGCCACCTTTGCGGTTGGACCAACTGAACTACGGCATAGACGGTCGACTCACCTACCCCGTGCACCACGATCGTGCCCCAGAGACGGCGCTCGGGGACTATCTGGCAAGTGCCTGTGAACTCCTCAACTCTCTGCCTGAGCCGAATCTCCTGGAGGTTGTACCCGGAGGTTCCACCGATTTCGAACAGTTGCGCTGGTTTGAGGTCGCCGCACACTAACGTCAGCGCACGCGGATACGGAACTCCTGGGAGATTCCAGCCGAGACACCATTCGCGCGACGGGCGACGATTCGATACGTCCATCGTTGTGGGGAGTTCTCGGCTTGGGCCTTGATGGTCACCCGACCCTTGGCGTTGGTGCGAGCCACTTTGACCTTGCGCCACCGATCGTTCTTATAGACCTGAAGAACCACTTTCTGATTCGCCTGTGCTGGACGCACTATGGCCCGGACCCGGATGCGATCCCCTGCTCCGACCCGCTTGGTCTTGACACGTGCAGTAACCGTAGCGGCCACCGAGACATCGAAAGCTGCGCTGGCGGATGCAGCCATTGCACCGATGGCCGGCACGGTCAACCGAATGCGGCCTGAGCCGGGCAAGACCACCTGGTAGGCGACCGCTCCGTCGGGTCCGCTCGTCGCCGACTGCAACCCCTGCCAGTCTTGCGAACCGGTGGGCTGAAACTCGAGCGTGACTGGAGCATCCGGCACCGGAGCGCCATTGACAGTGACCCCACCGGCAACGGATGTGGGTTGACCGAATGCCACCGCCGGTGTGGCATCGATCGCGACGGTTGCCTCAGCCGGCGCGAGTGACTGCGCGTAACTGCGAAGCACACCCCATTGCGCAGGATTCTCTCCCCCGATAGTCCACAGCGCCGCGCCATTCAATCCGTACTGGCCCACCAATTGCGTGCGCGCGAGCACAGCATCCGGGCCCACGAAATTCACCTGCCGCTCGGCATTGCACACTTGCGGATTGCCGGCACCGTCGGTCCAGTCGACTTTCTTGGTGTAGCGGAAGAAACTCTCCTGCGTCTCCGGATTCCACGTGACATCGGCATCGCTCAGTCCATACGTGGCCAGGAGTTCGGGAATTTCACGCGCCGTCACCGAAGACATCGCCGTGGCCGACCGCCACGCACGGCGCTCAGCCGTCGAACCGTCCTTGGTGGGGCACACGCCGCTTAGTCGATAACCACCACCGGCCACGGTGCGGGTCCGCGCGCGGCCGTAGGTGGGAACACCAATCTGCAACTTGGCTGGATCCATCACGGTCACGGCATGTTCGACGTTCGCTCGCACCCAGCTGATGGGGGCGATCGGACCGATGGATTGAACTGTGTAGTCGTAAGCCATGATGCGAATGCGATCGGCATACGGTGCGATACCAGGCAAGTTGTAGACCCAGTACCCGTTTCTGCCACCACACCGATTGGCGGTATCGCACGGACCAGGAATCGTGACGGACAGCAGTTTGCCCTGAGCACGCAGCGCCGCACTCAATTCGGCCACAAATGTGGTCCAGTTCGGTTGGGTCGCATCCCAACTTGCCCGGCCATCGCTGAAGGCGAAGTTCTCGTAGTCCAGATCCAGACCCTCGTATCCGTTATTCATCACGAGTGCCACGAGGTCTGCGACATGCTGAGCACGAAGACCTGGGTCAGCAAGTGTCGCGGCCATCCGTCCTTTGCCCGAGGCATCCGCGATAGCAGGCAGGACGACGAGCCCCGCTTCGCGGAAGCGCTGCATAGCCCACGCCACATTGGATTCCGCGTTGGTGAAATTGGGATTCAAGCGAACTTGAACGCCTCCACCTTTGCGGGCGGTAGCTGAGTACCAGAACGGAGAGACATCTTCGAAAAGGTCTGCATTCGCCACTGCGCTGTCCACGCCCGTGGGGCGTGCTGGCGAGGTCATCCAGTAGGGCATCCACCCACTGAGTACTCGATCAGGTGCATTGGCACTGACGGGGCCGGCCGCAACACCCTGCCCCACCAGGAGACCAGCGATCAGGGTGGCAGATATTGCAAGGGGAAGAAAGATGCGGCGCATCGATTCATTGTGCGTTATCCACACCGATGACTTGCGCACCCGGGGGTGTCAGGTGTGTCACCTAACGCAACACGCGTCCGATATCACCGGCAGCGCGCGCTACTCGTGGCCCTACCTCAGCTTCGTCGATCGCGCAGACTGGGCGCACCCCCACGCTCGCTTCAAGCCCCGGCACCCCCTGAACCGGAACCGCCAGTCCGAATATCCCCGGTGCCACGTCCTCGCTGGCTACCACCCAGGGAGGATCCAACGGGCGAGATCCAGACGTCCGGGCAGCAAGAATTGCCCGTCCCGCAGCGGCCGCCTCGAGTGGACTGCGACTGCCTACCCGGTACGTCACGTGCATATCCGATCGACTCGGCTCGGCGACCAATGCCGCCACGGACTCGCCGCCGTCCACGAGTGCGAGGTAGGCGGTACAGGAAACAGCGTCGGCGAGCAGGCGCAGCGCCGGGAAAGCGGCGTCACGCACAACCGGCTGTAACTGACGACCCATCGCAAGCACCCCGAGGCCAAGACGACAGCGGCCGTCACCGCCGCGCCGGATCAATGCGTGTTGCTCGAGGGTGACGACGAGGCGATAGACAACCGTGCGACCGATGCCCAAACGGCTCGCTAGTTCGGTAATCGTCAGACCTTCGCTGGAGTCGGCAACTTCTTCAAGGACGCGTATCCCTCGGTCGAGGGTTTGCGACGTCTCAGCGGCCATACCTTCAGCAAACCACGTATCACA
>JAQCBM010000270.1 GCA_027729865.1 Actinomycetota bacterium | reverse complement strand
GGAACATGCCCACGTAGCGCGTATCGGGTCCGAGATCGTCGGCACCGGCAGCATGTAGCCGCGCCAACGCGTTCAGCAGATCGTTCTCCGGCGTGGGCATGATCCAGCGCAGATGTTCCTTCGAACCCATTTGCGTCCAGTACGCCGCTTCCACGCCGCTCAACTTCGCTGTCGGGTTCGCGTATTCCTTCGCGCGTTCCAACGACGCCCGAACATCGCCACTCATCTCATCGGGTGATCCATCGATCCAGAAATCGAAGTTCTCGTGCACGGTGATGTCGAGCTTCACCGAAGGATCGAGCACGTCCTGCAGCAGCGGCGTTTCCTCGGTCACGCGGCCCATGCCCACCGGCTCACCGGCTTCGGCAGACAAAGCGTTGATCAAAGCGTCGGCGTAATCGCGCGAAGCATCACCCGATCCGGTGGTGACCTGCAAACCCAGAAGAATCGAGCCATCGGCGCGAACCAGCGCGGGCCACGCCATAGGAAGAACCGTTGCTAACGTCGCCGAACGATCGGATGCGAACTTCTTGGCCAAGGTCAGCGGCGCAGTAGCGGAGGGCACCAACTCGCGCATCGCAACCAGATCGCACTCGGACGCAAACCCCTCGAACGGGCGGGCATTGGGTTGCACACCACGGGCGGTGTCGCGGCCGTGACAGGCCTTATAACGACGCCCAGATCCGCACGGGCACGGCTCGCGCATGCCGACAACGGGGACGTCCCCGTCCAACACCACCGCGCCAGCGCCTGCCGCCGCCCGCTTCGACTTCTTGCCCATGCTTCTCCCATTCGCCGATTCGCGCATCCGCCCCGAAACTGCGTGCCGAACCTACCCACACCGTTTCCACCGGATTCCGGGGGATCCGCTTCGCTTCCCCCGGAATCCGGCGCCGTCTGCCCAAATCCCCCGGCCGCCAGTTCGAGACGGGCGACCATGACGGTCGTTGCATATATGCTTACATTCATGCCTGACAGTTCAGCCCTTCTCCACAACGCGCGCTTGCGGGCAGGCCTCTCGATTCGGTCTCTGGCATGTATCGCGGGAGTCTCAGCGTCCACTGTCTCGAGGATTGAATCGGCACAGATGGATCCCACCATCGGCATGCTCGACCGACTTCTTTCCGCAGCCGGACACGACTTCCAGATTTCGGCAACGCGCACTCAGCACCCCACCATCGCCTCGCTCGCAGACGCGTGGCGTAGTTCTGGCCGCGGCGACGTTATCGATTGGACACGGCTGCGGGCATTTCTGGACTACCTCCACCTACACCCCGCAGAGACACCGCTAGCCCTAGCGACCAAACCCGCCAAGTCGGGCTCCACCCTGCTGGACAACCTGCTCGCTGGAATCGCGGAAACACAAGCGGAAGAAAGCGGTCTTCCGCGCCCCGCCTGGACGAAGACCGTCGCGAGTTTGAAGGAGCCTTGGGCTTCTCCCGGCACTCCCCGACAACAAGAGCAATCGCGACTGTCCACCCCTCAAGCCCTTGCTCTCCGGGGCATAACGCTTGCCCGATCCAGTTTGTGGAGAGAGTGGGCAGATGCCTGACACGAGTATTCCTATGGACGCTGACGCGATGCGCTCAACCTTGACCGACGTGGCGCAAGAACTCGGGCCCAACGGACCCCAACACACCGTTGTGATCGTCGGCGGTGCACATTTAGCTCTTACTGGCATTCGAGAATCAACGGTGGACATTGACTCCATCACACTGCTGGACGACGAACTCAAGTCCGCGATCAAATCCGTCGCACTGAATCGCGGTATTCAGCTCAATTGACTCAACGACGACGCGAGAGGTTTCACACCTGCCACGTTCGAGTTGCGCGAGTGCGAAGTCGTGTTTGATAGTGACCGACTTCGTGTTCTCGCTGCCCCGATGCGGCAGGTGTTCGTGATGAAGCTATATCGAAGTAACGCCCGGGACTTCGAGGACATGACAGCCATATGGTCACGATGCAATTTCGACTCACCCCGAGAAGTGGTCGAACTTTTCTACGAGGCCTACCCACACGCTCCAGATGACGAATTCCTCGAGGACTTCGTGCGGCAAATCGCTGACGCGGCAGCAAGCAGTTAATTCGAAGCCTTCGGATTCATGGTCGCCAACCACCCCAGCACCTTGCCGGGGCGATTGCTGATCACCACATCAACACCCTGATCCACACACACCTGCAGGTCTTCTCTTTCATCCACCGTCCACACGTGCACCTGCCCACCGGCCGCATGCACCCGCGACACATACCCCGGGTGCGCCTTCAACACCTCGATCGAAGGCCCAGCAGCAAACACCCCCGGCGGCAACGATCCATCGCGATACGGCCACCAGATGCGATCCATCAAGAACACTGTCGGTACCGCAGGCGCGAGTTTCTGCATCCGTAGCACCGCCATCCGCGAGAAGCTCATCATGCGCACCGGTGCAACACCATCGGCGCGCGGTCGGTCCAGGCCATAACGAGCCAACACATCGGCCAACTCGCGTTCCACATAACCGCCGTATCGCACCGGATGTTTGGTTTCGATCGCGAAACGAATATCGGCACGTTTACCCAGAGTGGCGGACACAAAAGTCTCCAACGTCAGCAACCGTGTGCGCGTGCCATCCCCGGGTTCTTCGAAGTCATGCCACGCCCAGTAATTGAAATCGTGCTGACTCAACTCCGCCACGTGCCGAGCGGACACCGTTCCTCGACCCTTTGAGGTGCGATCGATCCGGCGATCGTGGACGCACACCAATGTTCCGTCGGCCGTTAGCCGAACGTCGCACTCCAACGCATCCGCGCCGTCCTCGATGGCTTGTAGATACGCGGCCAGCGTGTGCTCCGGCTCGAGTGAAGACGAACCACGGTGCGCGACTACTTCAGGGCGCGCTCCACTCTCGGGCCTCTCCACGGCGCACAGCGTGGCACGCCTGGCAGGATCGGTGCGTGAACCCGCCCGAGATCGTGCTGTTCGATCTCGACGGCACCCTCACCGACGCCGCTCCCGGCATCGTCAACGGTATGCGCATCGTCTTCGACCGCTTCGGCATCGAGCAACCGGGCGAGACAACCATGCGCACGTATCTCGGCCCACCACTTGCGGTCACCTGGCGCGAGCACTACAACTTCACTGACGAGCAGATCACCCAGGCGCTTGCCATCTATCGCGAGTACTACCACGACGTAGGCATGTTCGAGAACGAGGTTTTCGACGGCATTCCCGAACTACTTCAGCAACTCAATAACGACGACGTCATCCTCGCCACCGCCACCTCCAAGCCGGACTTCTCCGCCACCCGCATCATCGAACACTTCGGTTTGCGCGATCACTTCACCTACATCGGCGCCGCCAACCTCGAGGGCACGCGCGATTCCAAGGCCCTCGTCATCGAGCACACCCTCGAACAACTCAAAGCCAACTCGACAACGCACCGCATCGTGATGGTGGGCGATCGGCACCACGATGTCCACGGCGCCCGCGAGCACGGCATTGACACCATCGGCGTTCTGTGGGGTTACGGCGATGCGGAGGAACTCACTGAGGCCGGCGCCATCGCACTCGTCCAGAATCCTAAGGAACTGCGCGCGGAGATCCTTTCTGGATAAACACAAAATTCACAACATGGACGATTAATTTTT
>JAQCBM010000269.1 GCA_027729865.1 Actinomycetota bacterium | reverse complement strand
TGTACTCGGTGGCGGCACGGGTCACTCCCCCCACGAACCGATGCCCCTCACGGTGGAGGGAGGCGCGACCCAAGACCATCGCGGCGCCACCTGATCCCAGCGTGAAGGTTGCGAAATTCTCAAGGATGTCTTCGCGTGTAGCGATCGAATTGTTGAGCCGCTCGATGGTCGCTTGCTGTGGGTGTCGGCTGCCCTCGCCATCAACGATTAGGGCGTAGTCGATCTGACCGGCATCGATCATCGTGGCAGCCAGTTGCATGCCACTCATGAACCCCAGGCACGCGTTACTGAGGTCGAAGTTCATACACGCGGTGGACAGGCCCAATTGCCGGTGCACATCCACCGATGCAGACGGCTCCAAGCGCTCTCGGCACACTGAGGTGTCAATCAATAATCCGACATTGGCGGGATCAACGCCTGCTTCTGCGAGGGCCTTGGCTCCGGCCATAGCTGCAGCATCGGCGAAGGTCACATCCTGTGGCCCCCAGCGCCGCTCAAAAATTCCCGCCAGTTGCTCGAGCATGCCTCCATGAAGACCCGCCGCCTCATAGGCCGGGCGCAACCACTCATCGATCTGCGCGGAGGTAATCACCTCTGGTGCGTCGACGGCTGCGACCGACAAGACAGCGGTGTTCTGGTAACTGAACACCGAACTGCCCGGCGCAGACTCGGCCGAATCGGGGCCAGGGGCCACAGGTCCACTTCCCTTCCTGGATAACCCTCCTAGCCTGCCATGAGCTCCCCCGTTCCGCCGCTTCGCGTCGACACCCACGTGACGTACCGTCATTGCATGCACCCCCTCCCGATAGTCGCGTCTGCTCTCGCAGTCGCCTTGGCGTGGAGCACCGGGGTGGGGCCAACTGGGGCGCCACCCGCGGAGGCGCTTCCCATAGAGCTCACTCGCTCTACAAGCCCGAGCGATCCTGCCCTGCGTGCCTTCTACGACCAACAGGTCGAGTGGGAGGCGTGTCCCGGGCGCGGCCCGAGGGTGCAGTGCGCGGAGGTCACCGTGCCGTTGGACTACTCGCGCGCTGAAGCTCGAACGATCGAACTGGCGCTGTTGAAGGTCCCTGCGACTAGGTCGGGGGCGCGCAGCCTCGTGGTCAACCCCGGCGGCCCTGGCGCGAGTGGCCTGGATTTCGCTGAGTACCTCGGCACTGTGATCGACGCAGATGTTCGCGCGGTTTACGACATCGTCGGATTCGACCCGCGAGGCGTCGGAAAATCCGCGCCGGTCGAGTGCATGACCGGGAAACAGACCACGCGCTGGTATCGAACCGACACCACTCCCGATACCGCCGCCGAGCGGGAAACCCTCATGTCACGCGCAGCCCAGATATCCCGGGGCTGCCTGGCGCGCGATCCGCAGTTGGCGCGTTTCGTAGGCACCGAGAACACCGTGAGAGACATGGACATCATCCGTGCTGCACTCGGGGAGGACGATCTCAACTGGCTCGGCTTCTCCTACGGGACGCTTCTGGGCGCCCTCTACGCCGAACAATTCCCCGACACCGTCGGTCAGATGGTGCTCGACGGTGCGGTCGATCCGAGTCTTGATGCCATGGAAATTTCCCGGGACCAATCGGAGGGCTTCCAAACCGCCATGCAGAGATTCGCGGCCGATTGCGCACGACGTTCGGATTGCGTTGCGAAATCTGAGCAGGGCGTACTGACCCAAATCAACTCCGTGGTGCGCAGCTTGGATCGCACCCCGATGCGGACCGATGGCAGCCGGCGCCTGGTCCAAGCCGAGGCGCTCACTGCTTTGTTCTTCAGCATGTACTCCACCGACCTATGGCCCACTCTTCGCACCGGTCTGCGTCAGGCCACGAAGGGCGACGGCACCACACTGCAACTCCTGGCTCAGCTCGCGAACGATCAAATCGGCCCCAATCGATACGGCAGCAACATCGCTTCGGCCTTCTATGCGATCGGGTGCTGGGATTACCCCGCGCCACCATCGGCGTCGGGGCTGCAAGCAGCCGCTCGCCAGTGGTCTCGCGATGCTTCGGTGCCAGAGATGGCCCGGGCGATGTCTTGGGGGAACGCGCCCTGCAGCTCGTGGTTTGGACACTCGGCCCAGGCGCCAGCGTCAGTCTCCTCTGCTACCACCGCACCAATTCTGGTAATCGGGACGACCTTCGATCCGGCCACTCCGTACGCATGGTCACAAGCCTTGACCCGTCAGCTGCCGACTAGCCGCCTCCTCACCTACCGCGGGGATGGTCACACTGCTTACGGCGGTACCAACATCTGCATTGACGACATCACCGACCGCTACCTACTCATGGGAGAACTCCCGAATCCGGGAACTACGTGCAGTGGCTGAATTCGCCAACAGCAACTAACCGACGTCGTCTCGACCTGACTTGTCTTCCTTGTCCGTATCGATCTGAAGCCCAGCGAGGAACTCCTCTACCTGAGCAGCGATCTCATCACCACTGGGAACCACGCCCTGCGGTGCACTACTTGGTTTGGTTAACGCACTTCGGGCTTCAAGCATCTGGTCGTACTGAAGCTCCAACGCGGTGACGACAGCCGCGAACTCCTCGTTGCCGTCCAGTTGTTGGGTCACCTCACCGTCAGCCTTCGACGCCTGATCCTCGAGGCCCACAACCGAGAGGTCGAGTCCAGTGACGTCGGTCAACCCCTCGAGGAGCGCCATCGCACAACGCGGGTACTCGAATTGCACCAGGTAGTGCGGAACTTGCGCTGTGACACCAACGGACGACAGTCCCCGCTGACCAAGGTGGAGTTCCAGCAAGGCACCCATGTGACCAGGCACCTCGATGTCGCCGAGAACCGCGCTGCGCCCAGCGATCAGTTGTGGGTCATTTCCATGCACGGTGATGCCGATGGGGCGAGTGTGCGGACTAGGCCAGGGAATCGCGGTCAAACCGACTGCATGCGTCAACTCGAATTCATCGACGATCAGATCGATCGCGGCCAGGAAGCGATTCCACTGATAGTCGGGCTCGGGCCCATCAAGAAGTAGGAAGTCGCGTCCGGACTCATCGATCACGCGCGTCAAGGCGAGTTTTGGATTGTCCACCGAAGTGAAGTGGTCGCTGGAGAAGGTCATTCGGGGGCGCCGTGCTCGGTAGTCGATCAACTCATCGGGGTCGAAAGTTGCGATCAGCTCGGTCTCGCACGTGTCGCGAAGGTGGGCAGCGGCCAACCGAACTCCAGCACCAGCGTCGACGAAGCCTTGAAAAGCGTGCACCAACGTTGGCAACGAAGGGCGCGCGATGGTGTCGACGTCTCGCTGATACGAGATCAGCTTCTTCGGCGAGCGCATAACCTCAGGCTACGGGTCCGCGAGAGAAACGGCGATCGCGTGTCCACAGGTTTCGCTCGCTGCGAACGACTATCCATACCCTCACGATTCAGGTGAAGGCTTGCTGGGACCCTTCTTGGTGGCCGTCTTTTTGCTGACCGACTTCTTGCTAGCCGACTTCTTGGTGGCCGTCTTCGCAGCAGTCCTCTTCGCTGGACTTTTCTTTGCGGCACTCGTCTGTGTCGACGCGGTCTTCTTCGCGGGAGTCTCCTTCGCGGGAGTCTTGTTCGCAGGAGCCCTTTCCGCCGGAGAGGGTCCTTGAGCCGGCAGTAGGGGCGGCGGCGGCTTCGTAGGTGTGGCGGG
>JAQCBM010000268.1 GCA_027729865.1 Actinomycetota bacterium | reverse complement strand
CGTGAGGATGATCCCGATAAACAAGCCTCTGGCTAGGGATTTTCTTACCCCCAGCCTGTGGATGGAAATTGGTGAACGGCAGGTAACGCGAATTCACTTGAAGGTCACCCAGGTAGTGGGCGCGAGTAGTGCTACCTCGGCGTCATCGATCAATGCAGCGACCGAAGCATCGATGTCGGGCAAGGAACTGAGATCGAACCAGCGCAGGTCATCGCTTTCGCTGCTGATCTGGGGCTGAGGTGTTCCGTCGACGCGAACGACGTACTGAACGTCCCAGTGCACACTCCCCCGAACCGACCCGTCGGGGTTACGACCACAAGGCACCGGGTGTCGATCGAGCCGGACGGGCGCGGCTGAGATCGCACCCGCACGTATGCCGCTTTCCTCTTCTACTTCGCGAAGGGCCCCCGACCTCAACGAGGCATCGCTCGGCTCCAGATGTCCTCCCAGCTGCAGCCACCGTCCCACCTTCGGATGCAGTGTGAGCAAAACCGATCGCGAGATCGAATCAATGACGAGTGCGCTAGCGGTGACATGACCGACTGCGCACGATCGCCGAACGGCATCCTCATGGGCATGAACAAAATCGCGATACTCCAACGCTCGCTGCACCTGAGTCGGATCCCGATGCTCGAATCTGTTCAGTATCGACTGCACATCCGAACGCAGGTCCATAGCTCGAAGCGGTCAGGAGTTGGTATCGGAACTCTTGCCGTTGTCTTCCCAGCCTTCGAGAGTGTCCGGCACTGCACCACTGGACTGAACGAACCCGAGGGGATCATCGAGATCATCGGGGCCTGGCAGTAGGTCAGGATGAGACCACAGGGCATCGCGTGCATCTGCGCCGCGCTGGGAGCGAATCGCAGCGAAGACCGTGTGCGCATCGCGCAGACGACGCGGGCGCAATTCCATACCCACAAGTGATGCGAAAGTGCGCTCGGCTGGTCCGCCAGCGGCCCGCCGGCGCCTCATGGCTTCAACTAACCCCGGCAGAGAAGGGAGCCGATCCGCGGCGGCTATTTGAACGACGTCGTCCACCCAGCCTTCGATACAGGCCAGCAAAGTTTCCAAACGCGCAATCGCAGCTTTCTGTTCTGGAGTGTCCTCCGGTGTCAAGACGCCACCAGACAAGACTTGCTGCAAGGCACTCGGATCGGTGAGGTCGATATCGCCCATCGCTTGACCCAGTTGATCAACATCAACGCGCATGTACCGCGCGTATTCCTCGACCGCGCTGACAACGCGTGATGCCAACCAAGGGACGTGCACGAATAGTCGTTGATGCGCAGATTCACGGAGCGCGGTGAACATCATCGCGTCGGAGGTGGAAATCTCTAGCCCTTCCGCGAATTCGGTGATGTTGGCGGGCAACAACGCAGTCTTCGGCGGGTCGGTGAGCGGAATGCCCACATCCGATGCGTCGAGCACTTGGGACGCGAGTGCTGCCAGAGCCTGACCCACCTGCATGGAGAACGCTGCAGCACCCAGTTGCCTCACCATTCCGAGCATCGGCTGCAGCATCTGCATGAATTCCGGCGGCATGCCCTCCGGCATCATCTGACGCAGTTGCTCAGGAAGCGCCTCGGCCGAGAACTGTTCGACATCGGTCGGTGCCATGCCCGCTACGGCGCCCGTCACCTGCTCGGCGATCGGCTCGACGATTCGCCGCCAGGCTGGACCGGTATGCACCAACCACTCCGATCGCGACCACGCTTCGGCCGAACCGCCCGAAGCAGGAAAAGACGTAGCAGCATCGAGCCATAGATCAGCCAGGGAAACCGCGGAAGCGACAGCTTCGCGCTGACTTGCCGAGATCGAAGGGTCGCCGCCGGCCACCACCTGCTTACGAGCGCCATCTTCGACAACGCTCCAATTGACCGGTCCGGACTCCCCGCCTCCGGACTGCATCATCTGGCCAAGTTGCTGCAGGGCTTGACCCAGTGCGTTCATGTCGAAAGGCCCTTGAGGCTTGTCACCAGAATTGTCGTCGGGAACGCCGAAACCGAAAGGGATGGACATGACACCACGGTAACGGCATGCGAAGGGCCCGAGGAACCTCGGCACATGTGCCGTATTCCTCGGGCCCTTCGATTAGGTCTTCGGTCAGTTCCTCGGCGCTTCGCAGAGCGAACCCGAAGGTCAGCCCGTGCTCTGCGCGTCGATGCCTAGGCCTTGCCCAAGATGCGCGTGACCTTGGTGCCGCACACGGGGCAGATGCCCTTGGCGAACCGGCGACCGTTGGTCTCCTCGACGTGTCCAGTGAACTCGCGCTTCTCCTTGCACTTCACGCAGTACGCCTCACCGGTGTATTCCTCGGCCATTGGGGCCCTCCTCTTGCCGTTCTACCGCTTTCGCGGTCGGTGGCAGGTACCACCTGATGCCCCGTGGGCACCGCTTCACCCTAGGGCAGGAGAGACGCCGCCCTGGCGCGCCAAGTCGCCGTGCCGCACGAAATAATCGGATCAATCGGACATATGGTGCGTTGTTCGGGGCCTCTGACCCCGGTAGGTAGGGAACAATCGGCCCGTGCCGCGTCCCTCGCCCCTGGCCCCCGCCGATCGTGATCAGCTCGCTGCCGACCTCGAAACACTCATCGCTGTGCCCTCAATGGGCGGCACAACGGCCGAGACTTCGGTGCAGGAACTGCTCGCTAAGCGTTGGCGGACGGAGGGTTGGCAGGTCGATACCTGGGATATCGATGTCGAAGCGCTGCATGCACGCTCGGACTTCCCGGGTATGGAAGTCGAACGCACGAGCGCTCTGGGTGTCAGTGCGCTACGACGCGGAACCGGCGGCGGCCGGACGCTCATGCTCAACGGGCACACCGATGTGGTGCCCCCTGGGGACCTAGCCGCGTGGAGCGCGGACCCTTTCGTCCCGCGTCGAGTCACCATCGACGGCCGCGAGTGCATCGTGGGTCGCGGCGCCTGCGACATGAAAGGTGGACTCGTTGCCGCATGGGAAGCACTGCGAATAGTCGATAGATCCGGTGTGATCTTGCGTGGGGACGTGGTGCTGTGTCCGGTGAGCGGCGAAGAAGACGGCGGCGTGGGCACCTTCGCCGCGCTAGATCAACTGCTCACCCGTGACGGCATGCGCATCGACGCCTGCATCGTTCCCGAGCCAACCGACCTTGATCTGGTTCCCGCGAATGGTGGCGCCTTGACATTCCGGCTACGTGTTCCGGGAGCCGCCATCCATGCTTCTCGCAGAGCCGAAGGCGTCAGCGCCATCGAGAAATTCATGCCCATCCTGAATGCGTTGACCGACCTCGAGAGCAGCCGGAACGCGGATGTGGATCCCCTAATGAAGCGTTGGCCAATCGCCTATCCGCTCTCAATCGGTACTGTCCATGCCGGTGATTGGGCATCCACCGTTCCCGATCTCCTCATCGCTGAAGGACGGCTCGGCGTTGCGCTCGACGAAAGCATGGACCGGGCGCGAACTGCACTGGAGTCAGCTGTCGCCCACGCGTGCAGTATCGATCCGTGGTTGCGCGATCATCCCGTGACGGTTGAGTGGTGGGGCGGGCAGTTCGCCTCAGGCCGCACACCAGCGGATGCATCCATCATTTCCGTCGTGCGTGAGGCGCACGCTCGAACCACTGGAGTCGAACCCGACACGTACGGGGGTCCCTACGGAT
>JAQCBM010000267.1 GCA_027729865.1 Actinomycetota bacterium | reverse complement strand
CTTCCCGACTTACTTGTCCGCGTTGACTAATAACGCGAACGGCGAGCCGGCGGACATGTGGACCAGCGCATACGCCAGGGAGGACGTGACGTTTCCGATCATGCAGCAGGTGATGACAATGCCCACTTGTCCGTTTACCATCAAGCTGGAGACCGCGCCGCTCGAGGGTGCCACAGTGGTCGTTGAGGTGTTTGAGGACCCTGAACTCGTTGCGATGCGCGACCACGAGCTGTACTTCTACGAGGAGCCGACATTCCGCCCGGGTGTGGCAACACAGTACGAGTGTGAGACGCACTTCCCGGGCTCAAAATGGATCGCCAAGCACGACGGCGACAATCCTGTCCAAGAAAATGGCGCTGCCCAACTTGCTGAGAATGCGTACCGGCTCGGCGGTTACACATCAGGCGACGGATCCTGCTTCATTCAGAACGTCCCGTACGTCGAGCCAGCTGACCCAACCAACGTGTTTTTGGGCTTGGGATTCCAACCTCGCGGTGGCACGTCGCTCGAGGTCATGTTCACAGCCGCGGACTGGGACGTTCCGCGACGCATCACCGCGATCGCACTCAACGATGACGTGGACGAGCCGGACGAGTACCGTGGCATCTTCTTCAACACGAAGGGTTGCACTGGTTACAACCATAACCAGGGCACAGTCCTTGTCGACACCGATGCTGAAGGCACTGTTACAGCTGAACGTCTGGCCTGCGTCGAGGACCCGTTGTACAACGACGCCGTTATCTCAACCATTGAAGGAGACGGCGTGGACTTGGGCAGCTTGAACAGCGGGCGGGATGATGGTCCCAAGGACTCGATCACCGTCCAGGTGATCGACGACGATATCGCTGACCTAGTGGTGCTTTGCGGCGACAACCCTTCTGCGTTCCAGGACGAGTGCACAGACGCGGGGACCGCTGTTACCACGCAAACGGCGTGTGATGCTCTACCTGGATGTGCGTGGTCGCCTCAAGCTGGAACCGACGCTGGTCGCTGCCTTTTCAACTACGAGGATGATGAGCAGTTCATCGGCTCGTACGATGACAGCCACCCGCACAATCGATGGGACGAGGGCGTCGAGCGCCGCGGTGCCAATGCTGAGGACGGCATGTCCTACAGTAGGTTCGGTGGGGGGATCAGCACCATGACGGACGGCATCACCGGCGCCGCTGGCACCGACGAATCATGCGACAACTGCGGCTATGTCTCTATCGTGAAGTCGGAGGGAATGACTTCCGCGCGTTGTGCCACCCGCACGATCACGCCGGGCACGCTCAACACGCTCACTCAGGACGAAACGTGGGCGGAGGACTTCGAAGAAGGGTGTTACCCGGACACGACTCCGCTGGACAAGCTCTGCGTGGCTACTGACCCCACAGACGCTGCCGCCGACACGTTGTGCTCCGGCCTGGTCTTGGACAGCAACTTCGACACCACTTGCGGATCTGGAGCCTACTCTGGTTGCACGCTCGTTGCTTCCGCAGGTGCACAGGTTGGCGGGTACGACCCTTACACTGACCAGTGGTGCGTCGACTCGCCGACAACCGGGATTGCCGACGACTGGGATGCTACGGCCGGTATCTGGACTCACGCTGGCACTCACTGCGGCACATATGTGAACATTGCAAACCACGCCCGAGGCTTCAAGGGCGCTGGGCCTGCTTTCACCGAGGACACCAACACCTATGCTTGCACTATACACAGTCGCGAGTGCCACGACGACGACGGTACTCTGACGGACTCTGAAGGAGCGGCCTGCACCTACGGCACCTTCAAGATTCGCCTCAACTCGTCACCGGGTGTCAAAAAGGTCAAGCGTCACTATACCGGATCCTCGGTCACCGAGACGGAGACTGAGCTGGTGTACATCGTGGTGACGCCCGACGAGACACCGCAGACGAGCTTCAATCCGGCGTCGGTCACTTTCACTGAGGCAGGTGGATTGGTGAACGGCGTAGCAACACAGCGCTGGGACCATCCGATCGAGATTGAAGTCGTGCCGAAAGACGATGACGTAGACGAGCGCATGGGCGTGATAGTCGACTTTACCGCGTTCAGCATCAAGCAGAGCCACGCGTTCGACGAGTACTGGAAGTACACCATTCCCTACATGAACCTGGACGCGCCCACCTACCCGTTTACCGGCGAAGTGTGCGTTCCGAAGGCGCCGGGCACGATGACGGACGCCGCCTACGACTGGCAAGACTGCGAGGGCGGCAAAGGCGACAAAACTGAGGCCGAGTACTTGGCAGCCTCGAGCTCTGGGCGGATTGACGGACACACGGCGTACCGACACACCATCCGCACCGTTCATACCATGGACAACGACTACTCCGGCGTGCGCTTGCAGAGCGGTGCCACCACACAGACGAAGGACACAACTGCCAACACCTACTCGCATACTGCTACGGCCGCGCTGACTGCCACCGAGGGTGGAACGTTCGCGTGGTATTCGATAGTGCTGGACACGAAGCCGCACAAGGTGCAGCGCCAGACCGGTACTAACCCCAACAAGGTTCTCGTCCACGACGCAGTCAACTGCGCTGACGAAGCAGATAGCGACGGCTCCACTTTCAACGTCGGTGACTTCTTCGGCGACTACACGGACGCAACGCGCCCGGATGTGTGCGGCTCGGTCGAGCCGTCTGCAGACTACTGGGTGGATGTAACCGTGACGCAAACAATCCATGTCGACCTAGCGGCCCCGGCCTCCTGCCCCACCACCGCTCCGTGGGGAGGCGGCAGCACACCGCCGACTACCGTCCACCCGCGCTTCCCATTCAATGGCAAGATTGTAAACAGCGTAGCCCAGCCGTTCGACGAGCTGGTTGACAGACCGGGTGATATGGATGGCTATCTGACAACCTGTGGCGACTGGCAGCGCGACGCCACGTACCGCTTCACTGCAGACGACTGGAACATCCCTCAGTTCGTGTACCTGTACGCGCACAACGACAGGGACGCCGCCAACGCCGCCAGCGGTGCCACCGGCGATGACTACGTCAGACGTGGAGGAAACGAGCTGTTCGACGAGGGCGAAACCTACTACACCACGACATTGAAGCACTACGTGGAGACCGAGGACACGCTCGACAATATCGAGGACACCGACCACGGCAAGGACAAGTTCGTGCAGTGGAACAAGCATGGCGGGATCTACACGTTCGGTAACATCGAACGCTTCCCGTTCGGCTACGACCGCATGTCCCGAATGACGAACACGAAGGTGTGGGGCTGCCCAGAGAACGCTATCCTCGACACCCAGGCTTACGCAGAACGGTATGCCGATGAGGCTGCCGCGACGACCGCATGCGGCGACGATAGGTTCGTGCGCGAGGTGAAGTATGGCGCCCTCGAGGAGACGGGTACCACGACGTGGGGCTACAGCAAGTACGAGAGCCTGTACGGCTACGGCTACTTCAAAGAAGGTGTATGGAGCACAGAGGGCTGCTGCTCGACGAGCATGGGCGGTGCGTGGGGCGCATACACCTCGGGCATCTCCAACTGGGGTACCACCGGAGGTGTCGGTGGCACTGACAGCAACGACAATGGCGAAGAGTTCCGCACTGCGCGGTCCGAACTCACGGAACAGCCGCCGGACCCACTTTCTCGTTTCGTCTGCTCGTTTGCGCGGCCTGGCTCCGTGGC